>SLKA01000125.1 GCA_007134845.1 Balneolales bacterium | reverse complement strand
CGGGGATCTATGAATGTGATTTTCTCAAAGAGAATGGCCTGGCTCCATAACCTGTGACCCTCTGATAATGAGGTTGTTCTGTAGGATTTGCTGTTTGTGAATACCAATCCCGATACGGAAGCCATTCCATCGGATATAAAATCGTGGCGAGCCTCTGAGCTCTCTACATTGTCTATTAAAATATTATTGGAATGATGCCAGGCATTGAAATTATAACGCCGGGAACTTCTAATTTCAGAATGGGGTTCAAGAGCGCGTGATTCCGTAATCGTAATAAACGTTGAATTGACGGTGCCGATACCCGTATAACTAAAATGCATAACCGTTACCCCTCGCGCCCAGCCATTCTCTACTCCATCAAACATGAGAGCATGCTGCGCATGGGTTTCAGCTTCCGGACCATCGGTCTCGATGACAAGACGAAGGTCTTCAATACCTGATTCGGTGATGATGTTATCGCGATTGGCTTTATAGATGAATGACTGAGATAGGCTTCGGTCCAGATGATTGTAAACAGGAGCATCAATGGAGATTTTGTTGCCCGAAATGCCTGTAATATAACGATTGAAGACGATATCCAAATGCCTCATGACACGCCAGGGAGGTTCCGTATGGGTAGCGCCATAATCTACCGCTTCTAACCAGGCTTCGGTAGATTCATGCAGTACGATAATATTATCCCCCACTTCGAAGCTTGAGGCGTCTTCAACCTCAAATGATCGTGATCCAACAGGAACAAAATCGGTAGTTATATTGTACTTGTCATTATCACTGATAAATCTGGCCTGAACGTTCCACTCCTCATCTTTCACAATACCTTTACCAACCTGAAGAACAATGTTCCGAATGCTTTTTGCTGCTACAATAATGGTTTCCGTTTCCGGGTCGGTATCATCACCCGAACCGCGAAGCACCACACCGCTGTGCGCGATAACTATATTGTTCGAAATGTTATACGTTCCCGGATTCAGCTTAACCGCGCCTCGTATGCCATTTTCATCTTTTTCCATGGCACCGACCTGGTCGATTGCTGATTGAATTCGTTGGGTGTCATCCCCATCCTCGGGGTCAAGCGCGATTCTTACCGGAGCGTCTGGCAAGGGAACCCCACCTCCACGGTAACCGGCGTGACTGAAATCCGGAAGGCGGTTTCCTTCTTCATCAGAGACATAGGTTAAGCGCCCGTCTTCCCTGTAGATAATTTCTGAGGTGAATTGCGCCATCCCCGAAGATAACAGGAATGTTAGTAGCAAGGTAAGAACAAAAGATACACGTGAAATAATAGTAATGGTCATTTTTCTGAGGTCTGGTTTTTTGATTAGACTTTATTTTTAAAAGCCAATTCCGGGTTGCGGTATGTAAATTTCCCGATTTTTTGGACCACCCAAAAAAAAGAGGATCTCGGTTTGGTTACTATATTGAATTGGTGGTCATTACATAAGACCCAAAACCACAAGAAATTCGTGACAAGAAATAAAATAAACACACCCTGCACTTAAAGTGCAGGGTGTTAAACCTTTTTTGGGACCAAAAAACAGGAATTCGGTACCGGCTTACTGCTTCTGCACAGGAAGTGGCTCCGGTTCAAAATCCGAGTCATTCACCCAGCCGGTCGACATTTCTTCCCCATCCATGAATCTGTGATAAAAATTCCGGTTCCGGGTATCGGCGTAGGGATAGGCATCAAAGATATATCCCCGGCCGAACATCCGGGGGTCACCCTGGTCTTTCAGTTCCCGGAACATCAGGTTTTTCAACTCCTTTTTCAATTCGTGATAGTCCGGATCAGCGGCCAGATTATGAATGCAACCCGGATCATCCGCGACATTATACAGTTCCTCCTCAAGGCGGTGGCCGAAATTCCATCGCCAGAAATGATACATTCCGGGCGTTTCCCGGCTTTCGAGAATGAAGGTCTTTGTCGGACTCCCGTCGGTGTTAAGGTAACCGGTCTCCGGGTTTCCGGCAGGCCAGCGCGACGGTTCAAAATTGAGCAAATAGAGCATGTCGTCTTTTACAATGCCGCGGATCGGATATCCCCAGTCATAAGGCCGGCCCACATCGTGGCGTTCCTTACCCAGCAATACAAAATTTCTCTCCGGATTAACCTGTCCCTCCCCTTCAGAAAACAGAATATCCACAAGACTTCTTCCGACTGTGGGGTGCATGCCTGTTTCTTGCCAGTCAAGGCCGGCCAGTTCGATAAATGTCGGAGCAAAATCGGCAAAACTCACATAATCATCCACTTCACGGCCGGGGTGCTGAATACCGTCGGGCCACATGACGGCAAGAGGCATGTGGGCGGATGTTTCATAGACCTGGCCTTTCACTCTCGGGAACGGCATACCGTTGTCCGAGGTAACTACCACAATGGTATTGTCAAGTTTTCCCTCCTCTTCCAGCAGCTGAAGCATCCTTTGCAGGTGCCGGTCAAAATATTCGATTTCAAACGCATAGTCGAGCATGTCGATACGCACTTCTTCATCGTCCGGCCAGAAGGCGGGAACCTCGTCAATATCATCCGGTGATTTTCCTCCGGTCTCGATACCGGAACGGTACTCATAGGAGCGATGCGGTTCATACCCGCCATACCAGAATGCAAACGGCGAGCCGGTCTCGTGATCAGCCATGAAGGCCTCAAAGTTAGCGGCGTAGTCGATGGTGTTTATACCCGAAGTCGGTGGTTCGGTTCTAAACTCGTTATAAGGATTTCCGGCCAAATAACGCGGTTCTCCATCATCGGTTTCAGCTATTCCGGGTGCCCATCCTTTTCCAGTACTTCCTACATGATAACCGTGTTCCGACAGGGTTTCGGGATATACCTTGAATTTTTGAGGAAAAAAGGGCCAGTGATTTGCCGCTTCTTTCAGCTGCCAGGAGTTGCGGCCCGTCAGAATCATGGCCCGGGAAGGAGCGCTTTTCGGGTTTGCAACATAGGCGCGATTGAACAGTATCCCGTCATCGGCAACCCGGTCAAATGCGGGTGTCTGGATCCAGTCTGCACCATACGCCCCCATATGCGGGTACGAGATATCATCGGCAATGGCAAAGAGGATATTGGGTCTTTGATCTTGCTCAGATTCAGAGCGGGTCATTCCACTACCACAACTCGCCGATAAAAAACATGCAAAAGCAGTTGATAAAACGATTTTTCCCGGGGGTGTACCTTGCATTGATAAAGTGATTATTTCCCGGGGTGTACCTTGCATTGACATGGTGATATTATTTAAAATTTTCGGTTATAGAGAGTTAGGCTCACACAATCACAACATGCAACCTTCTGGGGCCGTGCACCCCTTCCACACGGTCGAGTTCGATGTCCGAGGTGGCTGATGGCCCGGATATAAAGGTAACCGGTGCTCCCTCCTCTCTGATCACGGGCTCCAGATCCCAGAACACCTCTGGCACGATACCTGTCACCTGTTCCCGGCGCACCACACAGATATGGAAATCGGGAATCAGCGTAAGTGCGCGGCGTCCCTGACCGGGGCCGGCATTCAGTACAATGGTACCGGTTTGAGCCACCGCCCTGAAACAGCCGGTAAGAACGGCATCACTTTTATCGAGCTCATCATAAGAGAGCAGGTCCGGCTCATCGCGGAGGAATGTCAAACCACTTTCCGGACCGGGAAGCCACTTCTCATCCAATCCAGGTGGAATGACCAGCTTCTTTACCTTTTCGGCGCTGCAAATATCTGCAACAGTCTGCGGCAGTTTCTGTTCCGATATCTGACTGACTCTCGCTTTATACTCTTCCACATGCCGGACAAACAACCCGACACGCTGCTGCTTTTTCGTTTCGCCATGGGTCCGATAGCCGCGTTCTATATTCAGACTGCGCGTATCTTCCCGGGTGGACTGGGTGCCCCATCCGGGTTGATCGTCGCCCAGGGCGGCACGAATGCGCTGCAGGATGGCTTCTTTGGCTGTGCTCATGACCGGGTCCTCCACCATTCACGAAAGGTCTGTTCGGCAACCGGCCTGAGATCCCGCATGGCGGTCCAGCCGGAAAGCATTCCCGGAAGTTTCGAGATTACATCGTCATGCATAAACCATCGCTGTCCCTTCCGGGCCATTTTCTGCGCTCTTTCATACCGGCTGCGGCTCCGGAGTGTCCATGCCAGCCACTTCATACCCATTAGCTCGGGATTTACTTTGCCACGTATTCCGCCCCAGTTTTTATTATGCCGCACTACTCTGCCGCGCAAATGAACCAGTATTTCGGGGATATTGATCTTGACCGGACACACTTCATAGCACGCACCGCACAGAGTTGAAGCGTAGGGAAGTGAGGCTGCGCTTTTATCACTGAGGCCGCGCAGCTGCGGTGTCAGTATGGCGCCAATGGGGCCGGGATAGACCGAGTGGTAGGCGTGTCCGCCGGTTCTTTCATAGACCGGACAGACATTCAGACAGGCGCTGCAGCGGATACAGTGCAGGGTTTCGCGTCCCGCCGGGTCAGCGAGCACCTGAGTCCGGCCGTTATCCAGCAGTACAAGATGGAACTCCTGTGGGCCATCCCCTTCCGTGGTGCCGGTCCAGAAGGTGTTGTAGGGATTCATCCGTTCGGCCGTTGAGGATCGGGGCAGCAGCTGCATGAACACTTCAAGATCCTGCCAGGCGGGGATGATTTTTTCAATGCCCAGGACCGTAATGAGTGTCTGAGGCAGGGTGGTACACATCCTTCCGTTCCCCTCTGACTCCACCACCGCCACCGTACCGGTTTCAGCAACAGCGAAATTGGACCCGCTGATCCCGATTTTTGCACTCAGAAACTTTTTACGCAGATATCGACGTGCGGCCTCGGTCAGTTCGGCCGGGTTATCCGTCAAATCAGGCTTGCCCAGTTTATCACGAAACAGATCACGAATCTCCGACCGGTTTTTATGGATGGCAGGCACCAGAATGTGAGAGGGTTCATCGCCGGCCATCTGCACGATCAGCTCCGCAAGGTCGGTCTCCAGCGCCATGATGTCCTCTTTCGCCAGTGCCTTGTTGAGTCCGATTTCATCCGTGGTAAGCGACTTCACCTTCACGGCTTCCGTCTCACCTCGCTCTTTTATAAGATCCAGGATAATCCGGTTGGCTTCTGCGGCATCCCGGGCCCAATGGACTACCCCTCCAGCCCTGGTAACCGACGTCTCAAGCTGGAGTAGATAGTGATCCAGATTCTGCATCACCTTCTGCTTTATCTGCCGGCCGGCTTCGCGCAGTTCTTCCCAGTCGGGCATCTCATCCACCACGCCCCGCCGTTTATCACGGATGGTGCGGGTGGCATGACCGAGATTGCTTCGCAGCTGGGAGTTATCCAGAAACGATCTGGCCGTTTTTTCAAAGGTTGGGTGGATGCCGGTTTCGGACGATGACATAGACGGTCGCGGTATTAAGGGTTCGGAGTACCGGATTTTGTAGGGCCGGATTCTGTAGAACCGGAGTTTTGAGAGCCGGATTTTTTGTAACCGGAGTTCGGGGAATTGGTTTCTGTGGAGGCGGCCTCCGTGGAAGCAAGAATTTCGGCGAGATGTACCACTTTTACCTCTTCACGCTGCCGGTTCAGTGCCCCTCCTATATGCATCAGGCAGGAATTATCGGAAGCTGTACAAACTTCGGCACCGGTTTCTTTGATCCGGGCTATCTTGTCGGTCAGCATGGCCATCGAGGTATCGGCATTTTTAATGGCGAAGGTCCCGCCGAATCCGCAGCACTCTTCCGCTCCCGGCAGCTCCACCAGGTCGATGCCTTTTACCTTTTTCAACAGGCGCAGCGGGGCATCTCCTACGCGCAGCATACGCAGTGAGTGGCAGGTGGGATGATAGGTAACCCGGTGCGGATAACAGGCCCCAACATCCTCCAGTTCCAGTTTATTGACCAGAAACTGTGATAGTTCATAGACTCTTGGCAGCAAGTCATCCACGTCACGGATCAATTTTCGATCGCCCGAAAGGATAGCCAGTTTTGGGTAGAATTCGCGAATCATCCCGACACACGATGCCGATGGTGCAACTACGGTTTCTGCATCCGAAAAGATATCGACAAAACGCTTTGCCAGTGAAACGGTCTCATCCTGATATCCGGTGTTGTAGTGCACCTGCCCGCAGCAGGTCTGCTCCCGGGGGAAATCCACCCGGTGCCCCAGCCGTTCCAGAAGTTGCACCGTCGCTATTCCGGTTTCCGGATACAGCGTATCATTGAAGCAGGCTACGAAAAGCGAGATGTTCATGAATAACCTTCCAGATTGAGGTTGTCCAACGGCCGGTGACGCTCCAGTCCCAGCAGGTTTTGTACAAAAGAGGGATCACGACCAGTATCATTTATTACCAGCGAAGCACCCAAGGCAGTGGTATTGACCGAATCGGCGGTATAAATTGCTGTCTGAGGCATAAAAGCGGCCAACAGTCCGGTAAAAAACACATTGCTGCTGAATCCACCGGTAATGATAATTCGCCCAAAACCTGCTACCGCCCTTTTGCCGTGTGTGTCATGCTGCTTTCTGATACCGGTCCTCGTCTTTTTCGGTGAAGCCGTGTTCTTTTCGGATTCGTTCATATCCAAATCGCCGGAATTTGTCTTTTCCATGTTCCCTGCAAGTTGCAGCGATTCTGTCTGAAAGGCAACAAGATCCAGCATCAACTGATGGCACGCCTCCTCGTAGGAGTCGAAAACAGACAGATCCCAGGATTCCTTTCTATCCGGTGGATGGAACGCCGATGAGTACGCTTTTTCAAGCTTCAGTTTGCGTTTTGGATCTTTTTCTGCAGCCAGCCGGCGAAACAGTACCGGATCGGGACGGCAGTCCATTTGGTCCGGATTTCTGCCGAAATATTCACCCAGTTTGCGAATATGATGGGCGTATTCGCTACCAAGGAAGAGCCGGGAAGCCTTCACCGGCTTGCCGAAGATATTCATGTAGAGCAGGCAATCTTTTTCCAGCTCTTCCCGGGTCAGTGACCGGTCTGCAAACGGGTTCATGGCAATGCTCCAGGTACCGGTGGAGAGCAGAATAAACGGGTCTTCAGCTGACAGCAAATAGGGTGCCAGGGACGCCGAACTGTCATGAATCCCTATGCCGGCAACGATGGGTATTCCGTCGTAATCGATTTGTTGCGTGGTAGATACCGGCTCGATATCCGGAAGCAAACCTGTCATTCCCTCCTCATGGATCCATCGGTGATAACGATCCTTTTGGAAGTCCCACATGGCGGTGTGACAACCGATGCTGGTCATTTCGCTGGTCAGACGGCCGGTAAACAGGTAGCTCAGATACTGGGGAAAGTGCAGGCTGCGGGAGATTTTTCGAAACATCCCGGGCTTGTGATGCTTCAGCCAGTAGAGCTGCAGTCCGGAATTAAGCATTCCCAGGGGCGGTGAAGCGGTCTCGACACTGAAGCGTTCGCGACCGCCATAGGCATCGTAAAACTGCTGAAGCAGCTCGCCGGGATAGGGTTTGAGATAGTTGTACAGCGGAGTGACGACCTCTCCTTTATCATTCAAGTGAACCAGCGAGGCTCCGTAGGTCGAGAAATTCAATCCTTTGATGCGATACTTCCGGTCTGTGGCTGCCTTGTGAAACGTCTTCCTGATCCACTCTTCCAAGCGGCCGAGATCATCACAGGGGTCTCCGTCATCGTCTTTTATCTCATCAATCGTTACCTCCTCCCGGTAAACGACAGATTGCTGCCGGTCAAAAAGCAGGAACTTTTTGTTGGTCTTGCCGATATCGAAAATGGCCGTAACCGTAAGTGGCGAATTCATAGTAACCAGAAATCCATTTCAGTTTTGCCGGGGTTCCGAAGTGGAAGCGGATTCTTGTGTTATACAGGTATCTGCCGACATTGGACTGCCTTTGCAGCGTTACCGGCTACAGGCCGGTAGCCATCGAGTCTTCCCCACGTTCCGAAACAAGCTTTTTTCTCACCTCGAGCTTTCTGTACAGCCTGATCGGATCGGCGGCCGCCCCGTTTCGTATCCGGGATTCACGCAACAGCGGCCGGACATCGGTCCGGAACGCATCCTGCAGTACCTGCTGAGCCATGGTAACATCGTTTACAGCCCGGGCCTCATTCAACGCCTCCCGGTCGATCAACAGCGCCTGTGCCAGGGCCGTTTTGATGCCTTCCACGGATTGAAGCAAATCCTCAAGCGGATCCTTGACGTTATGACTGGCATCGATCATCCAGCTGATCCGGGAAAACACTTCCTCCGGATCGCTATCCTCTTCAAGCAGCTCGGTAAAGATCAGAAAAAGCTGAAACGGGTCGATGGAACCGGTGGTAAGATCGTCATCGCCATACTTGGAATCATTGAAATGAAAGCCACCCAGCTTTCCCTCCATCATCAGGGTGGCTACGATCTGTTCGATATTGGTATTGGGCAGATGATGCCCCAAATCCACCAGTGTGGTCGCCCGCTCGCCCACTTTGCCGGCAAGCAGAAAAGAGGTTCCCCAATCCGGAATCACTGTGGAGTAAAAATTTGGTTCATAGGGCTTGTATTCGATCAGCATTTTCCAGTCGGAAGGCATTTCGGCATAAATGCTTTCCAGTGATTGCCGGGTGCGATCCAGTGCCTGTCTGAAGTTCTGCTGTCCGGGAAAATTGGAGCCGTCAGCCAGCCAGACCGTCAATGCTTTGGAACCCAGCGCCTCTCCGTAGCGGATCACTTCCACGTTATGGTCAACCGCCTGTTTCCGGACCGCCGGATCGGTATGACTGAGTGAACCATACTTGTAAGAGTGTTTCTGTGCGGGCTGGTCCTGGAAGGTATTGGAATTGACTGCATCGAAAACCAAATCGTATTCATCCGCCAGGTACTTAATGGCGGCGGTATCTTTCGGGATATCCCAGGGAATGTGCAGGGATATGGCGCCGCTCGATCTGTTCAATGCATGCAGCAGTCCCACATCCTCGATCTTTTGTTCAAGCGAGCCCGGCTCACCGCCGATGGGGAATCTTCCGAAACGGGTACCCCCTGCCCCCAGAGCCCAGCTCGGTATGGCTATCTGAAAACGGGCCAGTTGCCGGATGATTCTCTCCGGATCTGTTTTTTGAACATCCGGGCGGTTTGTCGTTGACGCCAGAGCATCCCGGTGGTCCGGCAATGCTTTTTTGTTGTGCTCTTCTATTTGCTCAGCTTGTATTTTCATAAATCATGGGCTAAAGCTTTTTCTCCTTCATCCAGAACGGAGCTGTCCCGAACCAAAGCAGCATCCCCACCAGCATGAGGGTGGTGTGCATATCAAAGGAGAGAGTTCCTGTGAAAACGAGTACCGCCGGGAAGATCGTCAGCACCAAGCCGGTAAAAGAGATGAGTTTGAGGATCAGATTCATAGATTAGTGCATTTTGATTATCGCAGGAATGCTTCCGTCAGTCCTCCGTCAACCGGAATAATGTGTCCGGTGGTATTTTCCAGCGTGGGACTGATCAGCTGATAGATCGCATTGACTTGCTGCTTCAGAGAAATCGGTTTTTTTGTCAGTGTTCTTTCGGCATAAAACCGGGCGAGCCGGCTCCGGAGTGTTTCGGTGTCGTCATTCTGGTCATATGGGATGCCATATTTACTCAGAGATGCGATCACACGCTCCCTCGGAAACATACTACTTCCCTCCACGACAGTGGCGGGTGCTACGCCGTTAACCCGGATGTTGGGCGCCAGCTCTATGGCCAGTTCCCTTATAAGGTGGTTGGCTGCCGATTTACTGGTGTCATAGGCCATGCTTCCGGTCTTGGGCACCACGGCATTGGCGCTGGTGGTGATGACCATGCTACCCTCCAGACCCTGATCCTTCCAGATACCGGAAGCTTCGTCAGCCACCATATAGTTTCCTCTTACATTGATATCGAAACTGCGTTTCCAGTCTTCGTCGGCAACGCGGCCGTTTTTGTCCGGTGTCGGATAATAGCCGGCGGTAACGACCACATGATCAATGCCGCCGTAGGCCAACAGCACCTTTTTCAGAGCGCCTCTGATCGACTCGCGGTCGGTGATGTCACACTGCAGACCGATAATATCACCGGAGCCGCTTATCCCTGAACCGGCAACGCCGATACCCATTCCGACCTGGTCCAAAATCTCTTTGGCGGTATCATCTGCCGATGACCGGTTAAAGTCGAGGGCGGCCACCGTCGCCCCTTCGCTGATCGGCCGGTAGGCCATGGCTTTGCCTATGCCGCTGCCGGCCCCAATAACCACCACGATCTGGCGAGAAAGCTCTTTTTCGGGAGGCATCCTCCTGAGTTTGGCCTCTTCAAGCGCCCAATATTCGATATCATAAGCTTCCTGTTTGGGAAGGGCGGTATAATTTCCGACCGACTCAGCCCCCCGCATCACCCCGATGGCTGCATTGTAGAACTCTGCGGTTACCCTAGATTCGCTTTTGTTTTTGCCCCAGGTGACCATTCCCAGACCCGGAATCAGCACCACGGTGGGATTGGAATCCCTCATGTGTGGTGAATCAGCGTCTTTGTGATTATTGTAATACGCTTCGTAGTCTTTTCGATACTGTTCCAGTTCGGTAGCAATACGGCTTTTCAGATCGTCCAGATTTCCGCTTTCCGGATCCCAGTCCACATACAGAGGTTTGATTTTCGTTCGAAGAAAATGGTCGGGGCAGGATGTGCCCAGTTCGGCGAGACGCGGGGCCTCTTTTGAATTGATAAACTGCAACGTTTGATCATCATCCTGTACCGTTCCGATAAATCGTTTCTGACGGCTGACCTGTCCGCGCAGAAACGGCAGGATACCGGTCAGGATATCGTGCCTCTTTTCATCCGGAAGCGATTTGTACTTCTGTCCGCCAAATGTCATCTCACCGGGATCGTTTTCAGCGAGATAGACGGCCGCGTGATTGATCAGATCAATACTTATGTCATAGCACTCCTTGTCGTCATCCGCCCAATTGATGAGACCGTGTCCACCCAGGATAATACCCTTAATACCGGGATTTTCGCGGATGACCTGCTGCAGTTTCAAACCCAACTCAAAACCGGGCCTCATCCAGTTCACCCAGGCCATTTCATCACCATAGATCTTTTTCATTAGCTCCCTGCCGTTATCGGCGGTAGCCAGAGCGATGACGGGAACCGGGTGGGTATGATCGACGAATTTGTGCGGGATGAAGCTGTGCAGCGGGGTGTCGATGGATGGAGCTCTGGGATTCAGATTGAACGTACAGTGCGGGTACATATGCACCATGGAATCCTCAGCTGGCGACTTCAAACCCTTATCATCATATCCGTTATAGATTTCCTGCAAGGCCAGCAACTTGTCCTGGTAGAGGGAAGAGAAATTGGCTTTCTTTGCCGTTCGGAGATCGCCGCCGGATCCCTTGACCCACATCACCTCCACCTCTTCGCCGGTGATCGGATCTTTTTCCATCAATTTGCTTGAGGTGTTACCGCCCCCCGTGTTGTTGATATAGGAGTCGCTTCCCAGCAGATTGGATCGATAGACCAAGCGCTCGACCGGATCCATGTTGTCTGCTGCTGCATTTTCCCATTTGTTATCGACTTGTTTAAAATAGGTTGTGTTGGTATTCATGTTGCCATCCATTATTTAAATAATATAAATTACACAGGCATCATTCGCCTGTAGCGAACGTGTTTTCGCTGCTGTTCAGGTAATTCACACCGACTGTGTTGCCGACTCCGGTTTTTTTTGCAACAGTTTGCTAAACACAATATAAAACAGGACCGCAATAAACCACCCCGGAAGACCAAGGAAGAAGACTTCCACTCCAAAATACAGATTGATAAAGAGGCAGAGTCCGAGGGTCAGAACCCAGGTCAGGCCGGCAGCCCAGTTAAATGTAATTCCCGTTTTTTCCGCATAGTTACTGACCAGATTCAGTTTATCAAAAAATATAACATCCAGCAATATGACGGCCCCCATTGGCATCAGTATCAGTCCGTAGAGCGCTACGAAATCGAGTAAATTCATCACAAGTGCGGGGAAACAGGCGATGATGGTCGTTACCAGCCCGGTAAACAGGGTCACTTTCCAGCGTTTCCAGTCCGGTGTAACCGCCTGGAAAGCAAGTCCGGCGCGATAGATGGTCGGATTGGCGGTGGTCCACCCTGCGATGACCACGCAGATGGCTCCGGCAACACCGGCGCTGTTGTAGGCTATCAATCCCGGAGCAACGGCCCCTGCAGCAGCAGCCATGAGGATGCCTGATGACATCCAGGCCAGAAAGTGACCGAAAAACATCCCTGCAGCAGAGGAGAAGCCCATCTGCCATTTCTTTGCAAAACGGAGTATGGACATGTCGGACATGCCGATGTGCATGGCCATATTGGCAAACCAGGAGAAAAAAACAACATGCCAGAATGTGAATTGCGTAAGACCGGGTGCCGGTTCACCGGTCCATATACGTTCTTGTGCAACCGTCCAGAATTCCGATGGTGAGGTAACTCCGAGGCCGGGCAAAACGGCCAAAGCGGCGGCAATAAACACCAGGAACATCCAGGGGAAGCTGATGTTGGCAAAACGAGCGACGTAATCATACCCGGCAATCGCGACAACAGTGATGACCGTCCCCACCAGGAAAACAGTGACAATCCAGCCGACGCTGGTCGGCAACCAGTCATCCAGGCCGGGCATGGGTATTTGGAACGGGAGCCCGACGGCCGTAGCCGCCACGGAGATCATGGCTCCGGCCAGGAAACAGAACATGACGGCATTCACGATATTATATATTATGGCCAGATTACCGCCGCAGATTTTTTTCAGCTGCCAGTAGAGCGTCAGCTTGGTTCTAACGGCAACCGGTGCGCACAAAAAGGCCCAGCTCAATACCGCCAGTAAATTCCCGACAACAAGACCCAACACCAGATTCACCGCCGATACGCCGTGGGCGACAAACAGTGCACCAATGACAAATTCTGTACCCGCGGTGTGTTCTCCGGCATACATTCCGAGAAAAGCGCGCCACCCTTTAAGCTTGTTTTCCGGGACAGGTTCGCGCTCATATTCATCGGTCGCATCCAGACGTGCTTCAATGCGATTCAGTAATTTATTTATACCCATATCCCGTCAGTATATTTTATCTGTTTTTTTAAGCTGTCAAATAACAAAAAATGTTTATTTAAGTCCAAAGTAAGCTTTGCAAAACCCAATTCGTGATTATGACCAGTTCGGTGACCGGTCGGTGCCGGTTGACCTTTAGCCACAGGTTAAGGTGTCCCAGGTCTGTTCGAGCAGTTCAGGATTGATGCGTTGATCCTGTGCACCGACCGACCGTTCCGTGTTGATGTTTCATTTTTGTGATTGTTCGGATAATTCGTGTTTCAGTATATCAAGCTCCTGTGCGGACATACCAAAGCTGTCCGGCAGTGTAGCAAGGGCGGTTTCAATGGAGAATCCCATAACTTGGCTTAGCCATGGTGAGTTGAACAGATTCGGAAGATGGTTTTGCAAAACTTCACGGGCGGCCTTGTCAGCCAGCAGCGTGGCGATTTTGGCATCAGGATGAACAGCCTCGTCCTGATCGCTGTCCCGGTCATGCTGATCGCCCGACTCCTCCGAAAATTCCGCAAGTTCGGAGGTCAGAGTCGCCGAAGGGTAGGAGAAGGTGTAGCGGCCGGATCCGGCCTGTAGCACTACGTTTTCTCCATCGGCCTGGGCATCTCTGATACCGTCGGCCTCACGCAGCGGGCGACCGTTTTCTGTTACATCATTCAATTGCGCATGAGGCAGATGGATGGATGCCGAAGTATTAGCGGGTATTTCAACGATAAGCTGAAATCCGTCTTCATCAATTTCCCAGGAGGATTCGACAGGTCCGTAGGGCGAATGAAACAGGGCACGGGCATGATCCAGTCCTCCGCCGGGCATTGGTTTGATCTGAATCTCTTTGTAGCCCGGTTTAATCTCTTCAATGCCGGCCACTTCCTTGAACAGCCACTCACCTATGGCTCCGTAGGCGTAGTGGTTGAGCGAGTTCATACCTTCATCCTGGAATGTACTGTCCGGCCGGATTCCATCCCAGCGTTCCCAGATGGTGGTGGCACCCATCGTTACGGGGTACAACCAGGAGGGATAATCTTCCCGCATCATCAAGTAATAGGCGAGATCTCTACGGCCGTGTTCACTTAATACCGGGGCGAGGTGAGGGGTACCCAGAAATCCGGTGGTCAGATGACCCTTTTGTTCGACCCGGCCGGCCAGATGACTCACTGCGTCCGCAATATTATGCTCCGGCAAAAGGCCAAAGCGCAGTGCAAGAAGGTAGGATGTCTGCGTATTCGACATTACACGCCCGTTTGGGGTCACATATTCCCGTTGAAAGGCCTCTCTGACCTTTTCGAATAGCTCTGAATAGTAATCAGCATCATCCTCATAACCCAGTACGCTCGCGGTTTTGCTCAACAGCTTGCTGGAATAGGCAAAAAAAGCGCTGGAAATCAGGTCGCGATCCGTGAAGGCCCCGGGATAGTCGGAGTCGGTGGTGTTAAAGGAAAGCCAGTCGCCATACGTATAATCTCCAATCCTCAGATACCGGTTCTCCTTAGCAGCAGCACGTTTGTCCACGAAGTCCACCCATGCTTTCATACTTTCATATTGCGTTTCCAGGATGCGGATGTCGCCGAACGACTGATAGAGTACCCAGGGAACAATCACGCCGGCATCGGACCAACCGGCCGCACCGTCCCCCCTCCCCAGGGCCAGAACGTTGGGAATAGTACGCGGGATGCGCCCATCATCCATCTGATCCGCTTCCAGATCGGCAAGCCATTTGGCCAGGAAGGCATTCGTGTTCATGTTGAAATTGGCCGTTCCCACAAACACCTGGATGTCGCCGGTCCAGCCGAGCCGCTCATTGCGTTGCGGACAGTCGGTGGGGATGTCCAGGAAATTTCCTTTTTGACTCCATAAGATGTTGTGCTGCAGCTGATTGATGAGCGCATTAGAGCTTTGAAAGTGTCCGGTCGGTTCCAAATCGGAGTGGAGAACGACAGCGGTGATAGCATCTTCCGTCAGCTCACCCGGAAAACCTTCGATGGATACGTACCGAAAACCCTGGAAGGTAAACCGGGGCTCCCAGACCTCTGTGCCGTCTCCTCTCAGAATATAGGTGTTTACCTGATCGGCCAGCCGCAGATTGGTGGTATAGAAATTACCATAGCGATCCAGGGTTTCGGCGTGACGCAGGGTGACCTGCGTGCCCGCTTCTCCCTCTACGCTGAGACGAATCCATCCGATCAAATTCTGACCCATATCCGCTACCGTGTCTCCTTCCGGCGTAACAAAGATTTCTTTGGGCTTCAACTCCTGGATGTTCCTTGCCGGTTGCACCTCCTGACCGGTCAGGTGATGCGTTCCGTGGTCCGCCAATCGGACCCCGGACCAACCCCCGTCATCAAAATCGGCCTGCGACCAGCCGTCCATCTCCTTTCGCGCGTCATAAAACTCACCGTTATAGATATCCGATCTGATGATGGGACCGGTCGTCGCTTTCCAGTGTTCGTCGGTCGTGACCATCTCTGTGCGTCCGTCAGTGTAGGTTATCTCGATCTGAGTCAGCAAGGCAAGGTTTTCTCCATAGTTATTACGCTCATTCCTGAAGCCAAAGTAGCCCCGAAACCAGCCGTCGCCAAGCCAGACGCCGACGGCGTTCTCTCCGCTTCGTAAGAGATCGGTAATGTCATAGGTCTGGTACTGCAGTCGGTTGTGGTAGCTGGTCCAGCCGGGACTCAGCACCTGATCACCCACCCGCATGCCGTTGATCTCCATCTCGTACACCCCGTGGCTGGTTACGTAAGCTCTCGCGCGCTCAATATCCCCTTCCAATTGAAATTCTCTCCGAAGCATCGGGGCGGGAGGGGAAGTGGACACATCCTCTTCGATATCGGGTTCGATCCACTCCGCCTGCCAGTTGTCTTCGTTGAGGAGACCGGTCTCCCAAAAGGTGGGCTCACTCCAGGCCGATTCCCGGCCGTGGTTGTCCCAAACCTTTACCCGCCAGAAATATCGTTGGCCGGCCTTCAGTTCCGGTCCGCGGTACACCTTGTGAATCGACTTGTCGGATTCCACGTTTTCGGTATCCCGGATAAGCCGGTTCCCGGATTCAAAATCGGGCGCCGCCTCGGCAATCTGGAGTCTATAGGCACTCTGCCGGGTGTCACGTTGATCACTTTGAATAATCCAGGAGAAGCGCGGAGCTTCCACATCAATACCAACCGGCTGTATCCGGTACTCCGTCTTCAGTTCTTTAGCCGATAAGGGCGTTGCATTCGCTTTTGCATATTCAGGCAGAACACCGGGTAATATGGTGAGTATGACGGTGACTTTGATTGCAGTATTCAGCAGGCGGTTTGTCCATTTGGATGAGGTAGTCATAGCAGATCCAATTTGAATGTTAATATTGATCGACGCGACGGCTTTATATTTTTTGATTCATAATGTGAGTCCATTCTAAAAAATCTTTCTGAAATTATACCCCATTTGCAAAGGCAAATAAAGCCAATTTAATACTTAATGCAAGGTAGACAATGTTTAATCATATGGCCTGTGTTTGATCTGACACTTGAAAAACACTTTACACGTGACAAGACACATAAAAATGGCTATTGGGATGCAAGGGGTGGCAGTCGCTTATTTGATCAGCATCATGCGTCTGGTTTGCACATAATCACCGGCCTGAAGCTGGTAGATGTAGATACCACTTGCCAGATTTGATGCATCAAAACTCACCGTTTGATAACCGCTGCTTTGGACTTCGTTT
>SLKA01000050.1 GCA_007134845.1 Balneolales bacterium | reverse complement strand
CGTCGTTGGTGAAATCGGATCCCATCCAGGACTGCGCCATCATGGAGGACGGCAGCCGGATGGTCCGGTCGATGCGCGGGTCGTAGTTCCAGATATCGTTTTCACGCATCAGATAGGCCGTGCCTTCATCGCGCGAGGGTGCGGTTATGATAATCATGGAATAGTCGCGGCCCAGCATCCATGAACGCATGGAAACTTCCCGCTGGTAGCGGGGACGCTCGATCCGCATGGTCATTTCTGCGTAATTGGAGTTGCCGCGCATGACCTGCTCCATCCAGTCAATGATTTCGGCGGGATTCTGGTCCAGTGCCTGTGCGCCGGTTGTCGGTGTCATGGCAAACAGGCAGGCCAATATCAGAGGTTTGGCAATTTTTTCGTAATTCATGGTGACTCCCTGTTCAGGTTGATGTTTGCTCTTTTTCCTTCAGATACTTTTTCTTCCATTTTTTGTAGTAATCCGGTTTCATGAGGATCCGGAAGGTGTGGTCGATCACGTGCTCCTTCCGCTCTTCAAGGAATTTCAGGTACTGCTCATCGGACAGCTCGTAGGCCGTCTGGACCGATATCCGGGATATGAAGGCGTGGGTGCACATCCCAAGCATGCTGACCGCAAGCTGCCTGGCGTCAACGTCTTTATTGTAGTGGCCCCGGGCCTTGCCCTCTTTGATCTGGTCCATGAACGTGGTGGCGCTGAGCCGCGGATGGGCCGGTTCCTCCTTTTTGCTAACCGGAATCGCTTTCTGAGCCATTTCCAGGATCTTGTGTGGATTTTTTGCAAACTCGTGAATCAGAAACAGCGGCAGGCGAGGATGCTCGATCATGGTCTCATGATAATCCCGCACAAAACGGATGATCTGCTCCTCGACATGCAGCTCCGGGTTTCGCAGGATGACCGCCAGTGGTGCCATCAGGTTTGTATAGTCTTCCTCGAATATGACATCGAACAAATGCTGCTTGCTCCGGAAATAGTAGTGCAGCATCATTTTGTTCATTCCGGCCTCGTCGGCAATAGTCTGCATGCGGGCGCCTGAAAAACCCTCGCGCTGAAAGACGTTTCTTGCCGCTTCCTTGATAATCTCCTCGGTGTTTTTATCCTTGCTTGTCATGATTCGATGGGGCTTTTGGTACTTTTTCTTGGTTTATACGAAAGGTTGAATCATATAGTTTCAATTACTTGGTTCAACCAATTAGTTGATATAAAATATATAAACCAGAAATATTACTGTCAAGAATAATCGGAAACGGCTCGATCGGTTTGCAGGCAGGAATGGTCCAATCCGGATTGGTTCCAATGAAAGTTCAATATTTTGTTATATTTGATCGTTTTACATGAATATGTTGTTTGTGCTTTTAAGATGCCCATGAAAAAAATCCTTCCTTTATGAAATGGTCTGCCGTCCCTGTCGTTGCCATCCGCGCACTGCGCCGGAATATCATGCGAACCATGCTCACCGCACTTGGGATAATAATCGGTGTCGGTGCAGTTATTACTATGGTGGGGCTTGGTCAGGGTGCACGATCCGAAGTTGAGGAACAGGTCAACCGACTGGGGCAGAACGTGATCCTCATATTTCCCGGAGCCCGGCAGCTTGGCGGGGTTAGTATCGGCGGCGGAAGTGCAAATACATTGACTATTGATGATGCCATAGCCATCGAATCGGAAATACCGGAAGTCGTGGCTGCAAGTCCGGAAGTTCGCTCCCAGCGCGTGGTGGTTTATGGAAACCGGAACTGGTTTACCCGCATCTACGGTCAGTCAGCCGGCTATCTGCAGATCCGGCAGTGGCCGATCGAGAGCGGCCGTATGTACGATGAGTTCGATGTGGAGAATATGGCCCTGGTCTGCGTGGTAGGCCAAACAATTGTCGAGGAACTGTTTGAAGGCTCCGACCCCATCGGCGAGACTATTCGTGTGCGAGGACTCCCGCTGGAAGTGATCGGAGTTCTATCACAAAAAGGCATGTCTCTTATGGGCTCGGTGCAGGATGACATCATCATTGTTCCATATACCACTGCATTTCAGCGCATCTCAGGCCGATCACATGCCATGGTGATCAATGTTCAGGTATTTGATCAGAGCATGATGGGGATTGCCCGCGATAAAATAACCGATCTGCTGCGGGAGCGCCACCGGCTTGCAGCATACCAGGAGAATGATTTTACCATACAGACTCAGGAAGAGGTAGCTGAAGCCGCCACAGAAACCTCACGTGTGATGACCTGGCTGCTGGCTTCCATCGCCGGCATCTCCCTGTTTGTCGGCGGAATCGGTATTATGAATGTGATGCTGGTCAGCGTAACCGAACGAACCCGTGAGATCGGACTGAGACTCTCGGTCGGCGCCCGGGGCAGGGATGTACTCTCGCAGTTTCTTATTGAATCGGTGATTCTGTGCCTTCTGGGCGGTATCGGGGGAATCGTTATCGGCCTGCTGTCAACCGAACTCATCGCCAATTATGCCGGCTGGCCAGCCCTCTTCTCAACCGAAGCCATGATAGCCGCCGTCAGCGTATCAGCCGCTGTCGGACTTTTTTTCGGTTTCTACCCTGCCTGGAAAGCCTCCAGACTCGATCCTATTGAGGCCCTGCGGCGGGAATAATCATTTCTCCGACTGCTGTTCTTCTCCTCTTCCATTGCCCCGCAGGCATTCCGCTTTCCCAATTCTGAAAAAAGTTGACAAATCAGATAGATGTGTTTATATTTATATATATACATATATAAATAGATTATAAACCATATCACATATAGGAAACACACAAAATCAACACCATTGGAGATACCATTATGAACAGATTAATTATTGGATTCATTGCCGTTGCCATGCTGGGTTGGGTTGCCAGCGCCATACTCACCGCCATCCACTTTTGGGCCATCCCGCTCATACCCGCTGATGCCAACCTGCCCGGCGCCATGCAGGTCATCACCAGTCAATGGGCTTATGTCGGACCGGTTCCCCTGGCCGCAGTCGGAGCTGTCTACTATATCGCCATGATTGCCCTCGGAACGCTCTGGCTATCCACAAAAAATCCAACCGTCGAAAAAATTCTTCTTCCGGTCACCGGGATAGGATTTCTGGCATCCCTGGGTTTTGTCTATCTGCAGTTAGGAGTAATCGGAGCCATATGTCCATTTTGCATGATGTCGGCTGCAGCCACCACCATCCTTTTCGGAATTGAGCTCTACATAAAATTCAGGGGTGGTGCAGCACAGCTTCCTTCCCTCGAAGCATCCAAAGTGTGGCCGACCGTATTTACTGCAACCATGCTGCTAACCATATTTGCGATGTGGACGCTTACGGTGTTGCCATTGCCGGGCGGTGCAGCCTGATTTTCATAACACATCTCACGGATCAATGTAGTAGCGCAACGACAAGGACGGCTGAAATAGTCCAACCGGCCGTCACTGTTGCGAAACAAATCCAGACGGTCCGGCATGCCGCTCACAAAAAACCACAAAAAACCAGTTCACATCCAGTTTCAGGTCCGGGGTCACAATAAGGGTAGCCAGGGTATTAAACTGAGGACTACGGTTCCAATAGGCAATGAACCGATCACCATCGCCAAGCCGGGGATCACTCAGCTCCACCGAATGCTGCACCCTCCATGCGCGGGTCAGCGCCTCCCCGCCAATACCAGCGTCCCGTGTCATCATCAACATCATCGGCATAATCGTGCTGCGCATCGCTCCCGTCGAGGGCACGGACCTGGTCCGGATCTCGCAGAACACGTTCGATCCCGTGGATGCCGCTTTCCAGCGGCCGGATCCTCACCTGATGTCCCATCAGAGTGAGCGAATCCCCGATTCCGGACCACGCAGTCCCCTCTTCCAGTTCCAGAAATCTTCCGCGATGCAGAAAATTCGGCATGGCAATGGCATCCTGCAGGGAGAGCTCCCAATCCAGCACACCAATCAGTGTCTTGACAACATACCCGATGATGCGACTTCCTCCTCGTGAGCCGATGATCAGCCGCAATTCGCCATCCTCATCAAAAACCATCACCGGAGCCATTGAGCTTCTGGGACGTTTACCCGGTGCTACAGCGTTCGGAGAGCGAAAGCCGTTTTGTTCTGCCTGGAAAGTGAAATCGGTCAGCTGATTGTTCAGCAGAAATCCGTTTGTCATGATCCTGCTGCCGAATGGAGCTTCGATCGAAGTGGTCATGGCTACAGCGTTACCATGGCGATCCACAATGGAAAAATGGGATGTCCCGGTTGTTTCATGTTTGTACGGAACCGAAACTCTACGTTCCGCTGCATTGCTGCGCCAGGCTTCAGCAGCAACCGGATCCGGGATGCCGGGATGTGCTTCATCCATAGCCCGATGCGTGTCAATCCAGGCAGCTCTACCCGAAAGATAGACGGGATCGAGCAGTTCCTTTTGCGGAACAGCAACAAAATCAGGGTCGCCAATCCATGCTGTCCGATCGGCAAATGCCAGGCGGCTGGCCTCTGCAATCAGATGAATTGCCCGGGGGTTGCCCGGTGCATAATCAGAAAGATCAAAATGTTCCAGGATGCCAAGAATCTGCAGCAGCGTAATGCCGCCTGAAGATGGCGCCGGCACACCGCAAACGGTCCACCCGCGATACTCACGACACAGTGCTTCACGCTTGACAGGTCGGTAATTATCAAAATCCTCCAATGTGAGATCACTGCGCCCGGGCCAGCGGCTTCCAGCCGCGTCGATCATGTTCAGGGTAAGTTCTCCGCGATAAAAATAATCAGGGCCCTCACGGGCGATATCACGAAAAGTCTGAGCCAGCTCGCTGTTCTTCAGCCGCGGTTCATCGGCTCTGCGCGAATGCACAAGGTGCCTGCGGATATCACCAAATAACCAGAGCGAAGGATCGCCATCAATTTGCCGCTTCAAGCGCTCAGGCATTGGTATACCTTCATCAGCCAGCGTTATGGCAGGCTCAAACAGTTCATGCCAGGGATGCACCCCCCATTCGCTGTGAGCCTGATGCAGCATGGCCAGTGTGCCAGGTACACCAACGGCGAGCCCGGTCGGTACTGCAGCCAAGAGCGGCAGAGGCCAGTTTCCGACCACAAACCTGTCTGATCCGGCCGAAGCCGGAGCCACTTCCCGTCCGTCAAATACCGACAGGTTCCCGGTTGCCCCGTCCCGGTACAGCAAAAAAGCGCCTCCGCCGATCCCGCTTTCCGGCGGTTCAACTACATTCAGCGCCATCTGTACCGCAACAGCTGCATCAATCGCATTGCCACCGGCCTCAAGTACCGTCAGACCTGCCTCCACCGCCAGCGGATGAGCTGCCGAGATCATCAATTCCTCCGAAACCATCCCCGATTTTTCAATGTCCTCAGGCTCTGGAGGCCAGACGGGATTCGGGTCATAAGTGCCGCCGCACCCGGCTATGATCGTGATCATAATGAGCGCCGACATGAGCGCCGACAGCATGGGTACAGCACCCGTAGTGCCGGTAAAAGTCCGCTGTATTAGCCTGAAGTGATCGATCATTGCAAAAAAAGTGTTTTGATAACTTTCCAATTTATATTAGCTGAGCTGTTTTCATCAGCGTGACAGATACCGGTTCTCATCTGTCGTTGAATATGAATATATTTCAAATCTTATGGATAAAACATACCTGCAGCAACTTTTTGAGGAACACCGGAGGGCCGAACGCTGCCCCTCTCCGGTGCTGGTCGTAGCCTTTTTCAACCGGCTTCTGGGACTTCTCTTTCCTGAATTCAGCAATATCAGGTTCCGTTCGGTCAGGGAACTTGAAATCCGGAGCAGGGAATTGCAGGACGAGTTCTGTCAGATCCTCAGAAAATGCACGGAATGCAAAAATACCAATGTGGAGGAGGTGACCAAAGCATTCTGGGCGGCGCTTCCGGGTATTAAGGAGAACCTGGAACTCGATGTACAGGCTATCTACGAAGGGGATCCCGCTGCCAAAAGCCGAACGGAAGTGGTTCGCACCTACCCCGGTTTCTATGCCATTACATCCTACCGGATCGCTCACTTTCTCTATGAAAAAGACTACAAGCTGCTGGCCCGCATGATCACCGAAAATGCACACAGCCACACCGGCATCGACATCCACCCGGGATCACGTATCGGAAGGCATTTCTGTATCGATCACGGAACGGGCATCGTCATCGGAGAAACCACCGTCATCCACGATCACGTCAAGGTTTACCAAGGGGTAACCCTGGGCGCCATGAGTGTCCGCAAGGAAGATGCGGCGATCAAGCGGCATCCAACTATTGAGGAATACGTGGTGATATACGCCGGTGCGACAATTCTGGGTGGTAATACTGTCATCGGTAAACACAGCGTCATTGGAGGAAGCGTTTGGCTTACTTCAAGTGTCCCGCCCTGGTCCCGCATCACCTACATAGCCCATCAGGAAAGCCGCAAGGCCACCAAAGGTTCACATCACAACATGGATTACAACGGTTCGTAATTATTATATAGCGGTTACAAGCTGAATGAGCAGGGTTGTAATCTTGCGGAGGTATTCATATCGCGAAGGTATTCATATCATCGCAATTAATCATTGCAATTAACATAATTTACTGCCAAAAATAAATTACTATCATGACTCTTGAAGATCTGATTGGCAACACTCCTATTGTGCGTTTGCAGCACATTCCCGAATCACCCGATGTGGCCATCTACTGCAAGCTGGAAGGCCGGAACCCTGGCGGCAGCGTGAAGGACCGGGCCGCCTACGGAATGATTTCAGCAGCGCTCGAACGCGGGGACATCAAACCCGGCGACAAACTGATCGAAGCCACCAGCGGCAATACCGGTATCGCCCTGGCCATGATCGCCAGGCTCAAGAACCTGCACATGACTCTCATCATGCCGGAAAACTCCACGCAGGAGCGCATCCAGACCATGCGCGCCTACGGGGCCGAATTGATCCTCACCAAGGCCGAAGGCACTATCGAATACTCGCGCACGGTCGCTGAGGAAATGGCGGCAACCGGTGAATACTACCTGCTCAACCAGTTTGGCAATCCGGACAACTACCGGATGCACTACCGCACCACCGGTCCGGAGATCTGGAGGGATACGGGAGGCGGGATTACCCATTTTGTGTCATCAATGGGCACAACCGGCACCATCATGGGCGTCTCGCGATACCTCAAGGAGCAGAATCCTCAGGTGCAGATTGTCGGTGTGCAGCCAACCGAGGGCTCCCAGATACCCGGCATCCGGCGTTGGTCTCCCGAATTTCTGCCGGGGATTTTTGAAGCGGATCGCGTGGACCGGACCATAGATGTGAGTCAGGAAGAGTCCACCCAGATGACCCGCCGTATGGCGCGGGAAGAGGCGATTTTTGCAGGGATGAGCAGCGGAGGATGCCTTGCGGCAGCCATTAAACTGGCCCGCGAACTGGAGAGCGGACTGATTGTTTGCATCACCTGCGATATCGGCGACCGGTACCTCAGCTCTCCCCTGTTCGAAGAGGAATAGAAACAGGCAGGAATCTTTCCCAAAATCTGTTATTTTAGAAGGGTATTATTGAATTATCACGATTCAATTTTTTAACAGGGACCCCCATTTCTACGTGGAATTGTTATGAAAACAAAGCTACCGTTCCGGCGCAGCCACCGGTTTACCAACTGTTCTATCCCCCGTTTTGCCTCCACTGCCACCCTCTTGTCACTGATACTGCTGCACCTGGTGAAACCGGATACGGCCTCCCCGGCCGACACCACCCGCACACAGGTCGCTCCGGGTTTCTTTTTCACCCAGATCGTGGATCCGTCGGTGCCTATCCGCATTTCTGCACTTGAGATCAATATTTCAAGGCCGAATGTCACCATACGGAACACGCTTTCCAACAACCGCCTGGGCAGCGCTTTCACCAATACCCAATCCATGGCCCGCGGGTACCACAGTGAAGACCATCAGGTCATCGGGGCCCTCAACGGGGATTACTTCGGTATTTCGGATGCCTCCAATCCCTACACCTATGTCAGGAACCTGATGATCAAGGATAATGAGTACGTGGTGGGCAAAAACTACTCCCGAAGCCAGTTCGGCATGACCACCGACGGCACGCCCTTTGTCAGCATGTTCAGTTTTGCGGGACAGGCGGAGTTGCCCAATAGCGCGCTGATCCCGATCCATGCCGTCAACCAGCAACGCACCAGCGGCCGGGCGGTGCTGTACAACCACTATTTCGGCCTCGATACCCGGACCGATGAAAACGGGGTCGAGGTAAAGCTGGAACTGTTGGACGATATGCAGGTGGGCAAACCGCTGCATTTTGTCGCCAGGGAGATGGCAATCGGGGAAGGATCCATGGAGATTCCCGGCCCTGAATTCTACATCCTGTCGGCCCACGGCCCGCTGGGTTCCAGCCTGGCCGATACCCTGGCTATCGGCGACACCCTGCTGGTCACCATGGGCTTCAACGAAAATGTCACCGGCTCAATCATCGTTGACTCACTCGATTATGCCTTCACCGGCCGTAATATTAACCGATCCACAGATTTCCTGGTGCTATATGACCGGTGGAGAGGCAACAGCACCGGCACGAACGAATTTGGCAAAGAGGTACTTCTCCAGCCCATCGGTGAGATCACTTACAACGGACTCTCCGAGCTGGTCGTCATTGCGGAGGAGGACGATATCGGCGACATGGAAATCCCCCTGGGACACGTAGTCGTATCGGGCCACGGCGCTGCCCGGGCTTTTCTACGGGAAAATGTCACGGTTGGTGACACGGTTCGGCTCGATCTGCAAAGTGATTCCATCGAAGGATATGTGGCACAGCTGATGGGCGGTGGTCCGCGCCTGATCACCGACGGTGAGCTGCCACCCACCTTTGATGGTCTGGAAGGATTTCAGTTTCAGCATAATATGAACCGGCATCCGCGTTCGGCTGTGGGAATCAGCGAAGATGAAAGCCGGGTCTGGTTCGTGGTGATCGACGGACGCCAGACCGCCAGCCGCGGAGCGACCATGATGGAGACGGCCCAAATCCTCAAAAACCTGGGTGCCTGGAATGCCGTTAACCTGGATGGTGGCGGATCCAGCACTTTGATTGTCAATGACGAGTGGGTCCATCGTCCCACCGATTCCGACTGGATGCGCACGGTGGCCAACGCCCTTATTGCCATTTCCGAACCCTATGACGGTGAAGAGTTTGGTTATATCCGCATCACCCCGAAAGAGAAAGTGGTTGAAATCGGGGATAACTTCCAATTCCATGTCGCAGGTTTTGACCTGTGGAATGATCCGTACGAAATTTCCCTGGTTGATGTGACCTGGGAAATCGTGGGGCTGGAGGCCGAACTTGGACGCGGCGGATTTCTGGCCCAGGGCATCAGCGATGGGTATATTGTGGCACACTATCAGCACGAACACACTGGCACTGGCACCGCCACCGATACCGCCCGGGTCTCCATAGTGGATGAGGTCTCTGCAGATGACAAACCGGAACTTCCGGCGCGCTTTTATCTGGCCCAGAACTACCCGAACCCGTTCAACCCGGACACCCGCATCCGGTTTGATTTGCCGGAGCAGGCCCATGTGCGGCTGACTGTATACGACATTTTGGGCCGGCCTGTCCGGGTGCTTATCAGTGAAGAGCGTCAGCCCGGATCTTACGCCGTTCCATTTAACGCTACCGGACTGGCATCAGGAACCTATATCTACGAACTCACTGCCGGTTCCTTTGTGGATCGGAAAAAGATGATGCTTCTCAAATGATGCCCAGCAGAATGCGGGGCCGGGATTCCGAAATCTACTCCCGTTTTTCTCTATAAAGTTGCTTATATTTACAGGTTTGTAACTGTACAGCAGCTTTATAGATTTCCCTATGTCCAACAGGCGAAAAATCCGGGAAACCGTCATGCAGGCCTTATATGCTCTGTTTATCGGTAATCAATCCCTGGAACATGTTCTTCAAACCATAGTTAAACCTGAATTCCACGAAGACTCATTCGGCCGCGATTTTGCCGAACGTCTTTTTCTGCGGACGGTTGACAATCGCTCCCGGACCGACGATATCATCCGGGAGCATATCGCCAATTGGGAGATTGAACGCCTGGCCACGGTCGACCGCATCATATTGCAAATGGCGATCACCGAGATGCTCACCTTCGAGGATATTCCCACCAAGGTAACCATAAACGAAGCCATTGAAATCGCGAAGAAGTTCTCCACGGCTCGGTCCGGCCGCTTTGTCAATGGCATTCTGGATGCCGTGGTGCTCTCCCTTGAAAAAAACGGAGAACTGAAAAAAGAAGGACGCGGACTTGTGGACCTGCCTGCCCGCCAGAAAAGAGGCGAAAATGATAAGAGGGAGGATGACACCTTGCCCGAAGAGGATGGGGCCGCGCCTCGTGAGTCGGAAGGTCCGGTGCAGCCACTCACGCTGAAACCAGCCTCCGATTCCGGTGAGGCAGATAATAAATCACCTAAAAAACGCCGTATCAAACGCCCCGGCAAGAAAAAGGACATGTAGGAATTCACTATATATTAATATAAGAGTATCAGAAATCACTCAATGAATTCCAAAAAATACATCGTTATCGGTGACATTCACGGATGCGCAAAATCCCTTGAGGCACTCCTTGAGAAGATCAAACCATACAGTGACCGACCCCACATCTTCATAGGCGATTATATCGACCGCGGACCGGACTCAAAAGGTGTAGTTGACCGTGTTCTTGAATTCGCCCGCAACCATCACTGTGTCTTTTTACGCGGAAATCACGAAAGCATGCTCATGGAAGCCATCGAGACCGGTAACAGGACGTTCTGGCTGATCAACGGCGGCATGGAAACGCTGGAGTCCTACGATTCAGAAATGCCGGATGACATTCCCGCCGATCATCTCCGCTTTTTTTTGGAAACGAAACTCTGGCTGAACACACTGGAATACCTTTTCATACATGCCGGTCTGGATCCACAGCGGCCCGTTAACGAGCAGTTGTCTGACCCGGATATTGAGCATACGGCCTTGTGGGAGCGCAGCCATGTTCACCGGCCCGTGGTATGGGAAAAAACCGTTGTATTCGGCCATACGCCCGTGCCGAAGCCGCTCATTGAAGAGCGGAAGATAGCCATCGATACCGGGTGTGTTTTTCAGGGCGGAGCATATGGCACACTTACAGCACTGCTGCTGCCGGAAAAAACTGCCATTAGCCAGATTAATCTGGATTGATATCCTTAAAATCATTTGCAACACAATCTATGAGTCTTACATGTGGAATAGTCGGATTGCCCAATGTCGGAAAATCCAGTTTGTTCAATGCTCTCAGCAACGCAGGTGCCGAGGCGGCCAACTTCCCCTTCTGCACAATCGACCCCAATGTGGGTATCGTTCCTGTGCCGGACTCCCGTCTCGACCGGCTGGCTGAGCTCGTACAGCCAAAGACGGTCACACCGACCACCATTGAGTTTGTCGATATCGCCGGGCTGGTCAAGGGAGCTTCCGAGGGCAAAGGCAAAGGCAACGCCTTTTTATCGCATATCCGTGAGGTAGACCTCATCATTCATGTGGTGCGTTGTTTTCAGGATCATGATGTGATCCATGTGGAGGGCAACATCGACCCGATCCGTGATATTGGCATCATAGACACCGAGTTGCTGTTCAAGGATCTGGAAACACTTGAACGCAAGGAAGAGCGGGTACGGAAAATGGCCAAATCGGGTGACAAAACCCTGATGAACCATCTTCACATACTGACCAGCCTGCGGAGACACATTGAACAGGGCAAGCCGGTACGTTCCTGGAAGGACTGGGATCCCTCACATCCTGCATTCAGCGAACTATTCATGCTTACGGCAAAAAAAACACTCTATCTCTGCAATGTTGATGAGGGCGATCTTCCAGACGGAGAAGGAAACTCACATGTCATGGCTGTCCGGGAGCATGCCGAAAGCGAAGGTGCCGAAACCATTGTGGCCTGCGCCAAAATTGAAGCCGAGATAGCTGAACTGGACGAACAGGAGAAGCGCGACTTTCTGAATTCGATAGGGTTGGAGGAGTCAGGACTGAACCGGCTCATTTCAGCAGCCTATCGCAAACTGGGACTCATCACCTTCTTTACCGTGGGACCAAAAGAAGTGCGCGCCTGGACGGTGCGCGAGGGCACCAAAGCTCCGCAGGCGGCCGGTGTCATTCACTCGGACTTTGAGAGGGGGTTTATCCGGGCCGAGACCATCGCCTATCATGACTTCGACAAGCTGAAATCGGAAGCCGCCGCCAGAGAGACTGGAAAAATGCGATCTGAGGGCAGGGGCTACACGGTAAAGGACGGCGACATCATGCTCTTCCGCTTCAATGTATAATTCCGGCAGCTCATGAGAGCTGAAATCCATGGTTAATGCCGTCTCCGGCCGGCACAATCATAGGTCCGGAATTTCGTTGCATCAAACCGTATATTATTATGATTTTCCATTTTTCTATAGCTTTTGCAAAACTGTAACCGAATTCATGCCAGAACAAAACAGCAACAACCAGAAGTTGACCTTTACCTTACCAGATGGCAGCACCAGGACATATGACGCCGGTGTTACCGGTTTCGACATAGCAAAGTCCATATCCGGGCGCCTTGCACGCGAAGCTTTGAGCATCACTCTGGATAATACGGTACTGGATTTGCATCGCCCGCTTACTACCGGCGGCAGGATCACCATCAACTCATGGGATGATGACGACGGGAAAATGGCCTTCTGGCACTCTTCCGCACACGTGCTGGCCGAAGCGGTTGAAGATCTGTATCCGGGCGTGAAACTGGGTATTGGCCCCCCCATCGAGCAGGGATTTTATTATGACATCGATTTCGGGGACAGGGCGGTTGGCAGCGAGGATTTGCCCGCCATCGAAGTGAAAATGCAGGAACTGGCACGGCAGAAAAACCGGTTTGAGCGTTTTGAAATACCAAAGGACGAGGCAGTTGACCACTATAAAAAGAAACAGGATCCTTATAAGCTTGATCTGCTGGATGGCCTCGAGGATGGAACCATCAGCTTTTACAAGCAGGGCAACTTCACCGACTTATGCCGTGGTCCGCACATCCCGGATACCGGTGCCATAAAAGCAATCAAACTGCTGAATACGGCCGGTGCCTACTGGCGTGGAGATGTCAAGAGCAAGCAGCTCACCCGGATCTATGGCATCAGCTTCCCGAAAAAAAGCATGCTGGACGCTTTCCTGAACCAGCTTGAGGAAGCAAAAAAGAGGGATCACAAAAAACTGGGCCCTCAGCTTGGCATTTACATGATCGACCGGATGGTCGGAAGCGGCCTGCCCATGTGGCTGCCCAAGGGCACAACACTGCGTCGCACCCTTGAGGCTTTTTTGCGTGACGAGCAGCTGCGTCGAGGTTATCAGGAAGTGATCACGCCGCACATCGGAAATCTGGAGCTCTACCGAACCTCCGGGCACTATCCCTATTACAAGGATTCTCAGTTTGCGCCCATGCAGGTCGATGACGAAGGATATCTGCTTAAACCAATGAATTGTCCACATCATCACCGGATCTACGACAACGAGATGCACAGCTACCGCGACCTGCCGGTGCGCCTGGCCGAATTCGGCACTGTTTACCGCTATGAACAGTCAGGCGAACTGAACGGACTCTCCAGAGTGCGTGGATTCACACAGGACGATGCCCATATTTATTGCACCAATGATCAGCTCAAGGACGAAATCATCAACTGCATCGACCTCACGCAATTTGTATTCTCCATCTTCAATATGCCGGTTGATATCCGTCTCTCCTTCCGGGATGATGACAATGAGAAGTTCGGAGGGGAGCGGGGGCTTTGGGACCGGGCACAACGTGAAATTCAGGAAGCAGCCGATGAAATGGGTTTGCAATACCGGATCGCCGAGGGCGAAGCCAGTTTCTACGGACCGAAAATCGATTTCATCATCCATGATGCGCTGGGCAGGAAATGGCAGCTCGGAACCGTTCAGGTTGATTACGTGATGCCCGAGCGATTTAACCTGACCTACGTGGGCTCGGACAATCAGAAACATCGTCCGGTTATCATTCACAGAGCTCCTTTTGGCTCCATGGAGCGGTTTACCAGCATACTAATTGAACATTTTGCCGGCAACTTCCCGGTCTGGCTGAGCCCGCAGCAGGCAGTCATCATACCGGTTTCGGATCAGTTCAATGATTTTGCCGAATCGTATCGCAAGCAGTTGGTGGATGCGGGCATTCGCGTCAAATGTGACCTGAGGGGTGAACAAATCGGAGCAAAAATCCGCAATGCGGAAACTTCAAAAATCCCGTATATGTTGATAGTTGGTGAGAAAGAGAAGGAAAATCAGACCGTTTCTGTGCGAAAGCACAAAAAAGGTGACATTGGAAGCTTTAATTTTTCAGAATTTCTTTCGATAATAGAGCGTGAAGTGGACGAAAAGACACTTCCTGATATGGATTAATCGTACTGCAAGCGCATTTTTAAGGAATTGTGGTACAGTTTTTATCGTGTCACACCTTGTGCCACTTCACATTTCATACAAATAAACAAAGGAGAAACAACCATCGGAAAACGATTCAAAAGCAATCCCGTTCGCAAGTCAGTTCCAAAAGAACGAGTGAATGAGGGTATCCGGGCTGATGTGGTTCGAGTCATCAAGCCCGATAATGAGCATGCAATCCTGCCGGTAGACCAAGCCATCGAAATGGCCTTCAAACTGAACCTTGACCTGGTAGAAGTTGCACCCAATGCCGATCCGCCGGTCTGCAAGATCATGGACCATGGCAAACACCTTTTCGAAAAAAAGAAGAAGGAAAAAGAGGCCAAAAAGAAGCAGCATGTCATTGTGCTCAAAGAACTGCGCTTTCGTCCGCAAACCGATGACCATGACTACGAATTCAAGAAACGTCATGCTGAAGGCTTTCTGAAGGAGGGCAACAAGGTCAAGGCAACCGTTCAGTTCAAGGGTCGTGATATCATTTACAGCGACCAGGGTAAAAAACTGCTCGACCGTCTGGCTACCGATCTGGAGGATTTGGGTAAAATTGAAACACCTGCCAAACTGGAAGGTAAGAGGATGTCCATGGTACTTACACCTGCCAAAGGTCCCGGATCAGCTTCCTGAACCGGTCCGGAATCCGTAATCCTTATTCCCATACCAGGTCTTTTCCAGTTCCGGTCCTTTTCCAGTTCCTGACCATGCCCTTCCTTTCCATCGGAATTAATCTCATCAGTGAATCCGCTTTTAACCGTGGAGTCACACGATGAGAAGGGTCTGATGCTGCCACTGCAGCATCAGGCATTGCAACATCAGTAACAGGAGCATAAGTCACAACCTCAGCCGCACCGCACCCTCAGCACATAAAAGTTGCTGCTGAGCTGCTTTTTTTTTACCTTTAATGCTTGCAAAATTTTAACCAATTTTTCGGGTTAATCATGCCTAAAATGAAAACCATAAGCGGCGCCAAAAAGCGTTTCAAAACTACCGCCACCGGCAAGCTGAAGCGCAAGAAAGCGTACGCCAGTCACATACTTACAAAAAAATCGCCTAAAAGGAAGCGTAATCTGCGCACGGCTACTCTTGTTGCAAAAGTGGATTTGCCCCGCATGCGCAAACTGATTCCCAATTCCTGATTTTTTTATTAACCATTAATTACTGAACAAATGCCACGATCGACCAATAATGTGGCTTCCCGTCGCCGTCGTAAAAGGGTTTTAAACCAAGCGAAAGGTTACTGGGGTGCAAGAAGCAAGGTCTACTCTGTCGCCAAGAACGCAGTAGAAAAAGCTCTTCAGTACCAGTACCGCGACAGGAGAGTCCGCAAAAGAGAATTCAGAAAACTCTGGATCGCACGTATCAACGCAGCTGCCCGTCTCAATGGCACGACCTACTCCAGGCTCATGGGTGCCATGAATGCCCGCGACATGGAGATCAACCGGAAAGTGCTGGCAGATCTTGCTGTTCACGATCCGCAGGCTTTCACCGCCGTTGTGGAAGCCGCACAAAAGAAATCCTGAGACTGATTCTGTATCAAAACCGGCTGTATCTTCCCTGATGCTGCCGGTTTTTTTATGTTCGTATAACTTAATGACCAGATTGACCAGCCCCAGCCATGGCAAACACCCCTGACATTGAAAAAGTAAAAAAGGATATCACCTCTTACCCGCTGGACTCAGATCAGGCCATCGAATCATTCCGGCTCACCTATCTCTCACGCAAAGGCATCATCACGGAATTGCTCGCCGGCATTGGCAAAGCCGCACCTGAAGACCGCGCCTGGCTGGGCAAAGAGCTCAACGCACTCAAAAAACTGGCTGCCTCCCGCTTCGAGGAAGCCAAGGCGGCCCAGGCATCGGACACGGCCTCACGTGTTGCTGCTACCGATGATTCCACCCTGCCTCCTCCCCCACTACCAACCGGATCCGCTCATCCTCTTTCTCAAACGCTCGCCGAAATCAAGAATATTTTTTATCGCCTCGGTTTTACCATTGCCGACGGACCGGAGCTGGAGGACGATTTCCACAATTTTACCGCACTCAATTTCCCGCCGGAGCACCCCGCAAGGGATATGCAGGACACCTTTTTCATCCGAAAGGACGAACAGGATTCCTCACACAACCTGGTACTGCGCACTCACACCTCGCCGGTGCAAATCCGCCTGATGATGAATCAGAAACCACCATTTCGTGCCATCATGCCAGGGCGCGTTTACCGGAACGAGTCCATCACCGCAAAATCTTACTGCCTCTTCCACCAGGTCGAGGGACTCTATGTCGATATAAACGTGAGTCTGGCTGATTTGAAACACACCCTCATCACATTTGCCGGTCACCTTTTCGGCAAAGAACTGAAATACCGCATCCGCCCATCCTTCTTTCCGTTCACCGAACCCAGTCTTGAAATGGATATCTGGTGGGAAACCGGCAACCGTCCCGGACAGTGGATGGAGATACTCGGCGCCGGGATGGTCCACCCCAACGTCCTCAAGGCTGTGGATATCGATCCGGAAATCTGGACAGGTTTTGCCTTCGGTATGGGTGTTGAACGCATCACCATGTCACGCTACGAAATCGACGACATCCGCCTTCTATATGATAACGACATCCGTTTTCTCACTCAATTCCCATGAAATACCGGATGACCGACTGGCGTACCGGATCAATTCACATCAATCGGCTAACCGGTGCCGCTGTGAACCACAGTCAACAATCCACAATCAACAACTCGCGATCAATTTCTCGCAATCAGCAATACAATTATTCCCAAGCATCAACTCCCTGATTATTCGACTCTGATGAAAGTATCCTACAACTGGCTATCCCGATATCTCGCTGAAGTGCCCTCACCACAGGAGACAGCTGACAAACTAACCCTGACCGGTCTCGAAGTTGAGGATATGGAGCAAACCGGATCCGATCTTGAAGGCATTGTCGTAGGTGAAGTCCTGGATGTGCAGCCGCATCCCGATGCCGACCGACTGGTGGTTTGCAAAGTCGATATAGGCAGTGACGATCCCTCACAAATAGTTTGTGGTGCGCCGAATGTCTCTGCCGGACAAAAAGTTGCCGTGGCCACTGTCGGTTCTGTGCTCCCCGTGCCGCTGCCGGACGGTTCTCCGTTTAAAATCCGAAAAGCCAAAATCCGGGGGCAGAAATCGGCCGGGATGATCTGCGCCGAAGACGAGCTGGGCCTCGGAGAAGACCACAGCGGCATCATGGTGCTCAGTGACGGGCTTAAACCGGGTACTCCATTTTCTGAAGTGGCCGGTATCAGCAGGGATTTCGTTTTTGAAATCGGACTGACGCCAAACCGTCCGGATGCCACCTGCCACCTCGGCGTGGCGCGTGATCTGGCAGCCGTAACCGGCGTCCCACTGCACAAGCCACTGGACCATCTGCCGGAAACAAAAAACGGTCTGGCAGCAGATGCCATCAAAATTACCGACACCGACAAATGTCATCGCTATGTCGGTATCGTCTTGCGCGGCGTGAACATTGGTGAATCTCCGGATTGGATGAAAGAGCTCCTCCGGGGGATCGGACTTCGTCCGGTGAACAACGTCGTCGATATCACCAATTTTGTGCTGCACGAGCTGGGTCAGCCCCTGCACGCCTTTGATTTGCAACGGCTTGCCGGACAGCAGATTGACGTACGGTCTTTCAGCAAGGATGTCACATTTACCACCCTTGACGAAGTGGAGCGTACTGTTCCGGCGGGTTCGCTATTCATATGCGATGGTGAAAAACCAGTCGCACTTGCCGGGGTCATGGGCGGCGTCAATTCTGAAATTTCAACGGATACGACCGATCTGCTTATCGAATCCGCGTGGTTTGAACCGGTCGGCATCCGGAAAACTTCCCGCAGCCTGGCTCTTCAAACCGATTCATCCTACCGTTTTGAACGTGGTGTTGATCCGGCCATTACAAAAAACGCAGCCCTGCGCTGTGCCGAACTCATCCTGGAGCTGTGCGGCGGCACGATCGAGGGTATGGAGGATGTTCATCCGGTCAAAACAGAACCGGTTTCGGTGACACTGCGCCAGAACCGCCTTACTGCGATTCTTGGCGTCGAAATTGACCCAAAAACCGTCGCCGGTATACTTGGACGGCTCGAGATCACCCCAAAAAAAGAGCCCTCCGCTGATATTGCATGGAAGTGCACCGTTCCTACGTTCCGGCCTGACATCACCACCGAAATCGATCTGATTGAAGAGGTGGCGCGCATCTATGACTACAACAACATTCCGGATCCCGAGCGGATTTCCATCGCCAGTCCCGAGCCCATCCCGTTCGGCGAACTGTTTCGTGAGAACGTGAGACAATCGGCGGTAAGTGCCGGACTCAGGGAGATTTACACCAACAGTCTGCTCCCCGAACGGTTTTTGGATGCACTTGGGGGGACTTCCGTAGTGGTACCCACGCTCAATCCGATCACCAAAGACCAGGCGCTGCTTCGAACCGTGCTGCTCTATGGCTTCCTGCGCTCAGCCGCCTACAACTTCAACCGTGAAGCATCAGGAGTCCGTTTTTTCGAGATCGGTAATATTTTCCGGAAAGATGCTGGTGGTGGAACCTGGATCAAGGGGATCCATGAAGCCACGCACCTGCATATCGGCATTGCGGGAAATACGCATACCGATCACTGGAAAACACCGGGCCGGCCTTATGACCTGTTTGATCTGAAGTCGCTTGTGGAGGCCATTCTGGTTCAGCTTGATCTTAAAAAACAAACCCGATGGATAATGGCAGACGGCGACCTTCAGCTTATATCGGATGCACTCAATCAAGCGGTGATCGGAACGCTCGCTCCGGTGGCCAGGGAGTGGAAAAATCACACCGACATCGAGGTGGACGCTTTTTCGGCTGAACTGGATATCGGTCTGCTCCAGCGCCTGGCCTCACAGCAGCAGGGCAAAACATATCAGCCGGTGTCACGGTTTCCGTCATTCGAGTTTGATCTGGCACTGGTTGTCGATAAACAGGTCGCTTCAGGCGATCTGATATCCGGAATGCAACAGACCGCGGGCAAGCAGCTGGTCAGCGTCGAAGTTTTCGATGTCTTTGAAGGCGGTTCGCTTGAGAAACATCAAAAAAGCATTGCTTTTCGTCTGACGTTTCAGGATAATGCCAAGACATTGACCATTAACGACGTCGACCCGGTCATTCAGAAAATTTTGAAGAGACTCGGGACCGATTATTCTGCAGAATTACGATCGTAACATCCGGATATTCCCTCGTTTTTTTCAGCTGTAATTCGTTCTTTACCATCAATTGTAATTCGTTTCCAACAGAATGTTGCAAACAACACACGCGTTTTCAAAACGGAGCTCTCAAAGTGACTAGCCACGATCAGCAATACTATCAGGAATTTCGTGATCTGCTAACCAGAATCCAGTCAGCCGTATCTGACCTCAAGGAGAAAAATGAACGTTTGTCAATTGAAAACCGCGAATTCAGCAGTGAGCTGAAGGACGTGCGCGGACAACTGACCGATGCACACCGGGAAATTGACCGGCTTAACAGCGAACTTGCTGAAAAATCGACAGAAAAAAACGTCCCTGATCCTCCAGCAGTTCAGCCAGGTCTGGATACCGAACCCACCGAACCGGCTCACGGCGTGGATTCAGGATCTGCATCCGCTTTTCCTACCCTTTTCGACAGCCTGGACGATAATGAGAAAAGAATTCTCAGACAGCAAATTATTGAACTAATCGCCCGAATTGACAAGCATCTGGATAGGGCCTGTTCAACCCGAACTTCTGAATCGTCATGAAATCTATTAAAGTTACCATACTGGGCAAGCAGTATCCCCTCAAGATAAATGAGGGTGATGAGGAACTCATGCACCGGATTGCCGATTATGTTGACAAACGATTTTACGATTTCCGGAAGGCCCTGCTGAATCAATCCGAATCCACCATCATGGTACTGGCCTGTCTGAGCATTGCCGAGGAGTTGTTTATGGCGAATGAAGGCGAAAAGCCTTCCGATCAACCTGATGAAAAAGTTGTTTTCAATGAAATCAATGGTTCTCTTCGCAAGATTTTAGATGAAATTGAGAAAGAAAATTCCGATATTTAAGTAGCCTGAAAAAAGGACGTTTCTTTAAAACGCTTTTGAAGCAGGGTTAACATAAACAAGCACAACACTTAAAAAAAAGGGTGTTCAACTTCGTCCGGCAATGCCAGGCCTCACGTCACTTCGCGTGAATAGTGGAAGGCAGACCCGGTTCGAGTGAATACCCGCACTGTCAATGACGGTAGCTTGTCTTGTGCCTGCTTCATCAGCGTTTTTTTATTCCATCAAAGCTACAGGTATTACCAACTGCTTCCATGTCACAACCAATCAAGGTTCTGTTCATCGGCGATATCGTCGGTTCCCCGGGTCTGTCACTTCTTGAAACACTCCTTCCATCGCTGATCAGCAAATACGAAGCTGATTTTGTAATAGCCAACGCAGAAAACTCCCATGAGGGCATGGGCATCAACGAAGAGATCATCCGAACGCTATACGGATTGGGTGTGCATGTAATCACCGGCGGCAACCACAGCTTTGCCAAGTGGAAAATCTATCCCTACATGAAAACCGACACCCGGCTGCTGCGTCCGTTGAATTATCCAAAAGGCGCGCACGGTTTTGGATACGGTGTTTATGAGATCCCCGATACATCGCACAAAATCGGGGTAGTTAATCTGCAGGGGCGCACCTACATGCAGCCGATTGACGATCCGTTCCGGACCGGCGACTGGGTCCTCGAAAAAATTCTCGAACAGACCCCGTTGATTTTTGTTGATTTTCACGCCGAAGCGACCGCCGAAAAGATGGCCTTCGCCTGGTATGTTGATGGCAAAGCATCCGTCATAGCCGGCACACATACCCATATTCCGACAGCTGATGCCCGCCTGCTTCCCAAAGGCACCGGTTACATCACCGATGTCGGCATGACCGGTCCCTATCATTCGGTCATTGGAATGGACAAGGAAACAGCCATCAAGCGTTTTCTAATTCAGACACCACACAAATATAAGATGGCGAACGGTGACAATCGCATCTGCGGGCTTTTTTCCGAAATTGATCCGGAAACCGGCAAATGCCTGCACATAGAATCCGTCACCTTCCCTGCATTTGAAACAGGATCGAAATCGTGAATAGTGGAAACCTGCTGTTAAAAGCTGAGAATATACACAAAACGTACACCGGAAAGGCTGAACCCGTTCACGTGCTGAAAGGGGTCGATATCACCATCAAAAGAGACGATCTGACTGCCATCGTGGGATCCAGCGGTTCTGGAAAAAGCACACTGCTGCACATCCTGGGTGGGTTGGACCGGCCCGACAAGGGCACCATCCACTTCCGCAACACCGACCTTTCCGGTATGGATGATGAAACCCTGGCCAGATTCCGAAACCGCAATATCGGATTTGTGTTTCAGTTTCACCACCTGCTTCCTGAGTTCACCGCACTTGAAAATGTCTTCATGCCCGGACTCATTGCAGGTAAATCCATGAATGAAATTCGCGACCGGGCCGGGTACCTGCTTGAGGAAACGGGACTGAGAGATCGAATGGATCACCGTCCATCCGAACTCTCGGGCGGTGAACAGCAGCGTGTGGCTGTTGCTCGGGCGCTCATGAATGAGCCGGAAATCATCATGGCAGATGAGCCCACCGGCAATCTGGACGAAGCCAATACCGAAAAGCTTCTTACAGTGCTTATGGACATCAAACAGAAGGAAAAGACCGCCATTGTATTGATAACACACGATTCACGGATTGCAGGCATTGCACCAACCATTTACCAATTGCATCACGGCAAGCTGGACACACCGCCGGCAGACAACTCCTGATTTTGTCATCTGACAAAACAGTCATATATTTAGCACACTTCTACATACACTTTTCTATATACACTTTTTATTCCCAGGTTCAGAATCAGAATATGGCCAAGCGACTAACGAAAGAACAACTCGAAACCGACCCCCTCCTTACCAGCTATTACCTTTTCACCAGTTTCCTGAAGCGTAATCTGACAACTGTAATTGCTGGTAGCATTGCGGTCTTGATCATCATCGGCGGTGGCATCTTTTACTTTTTCTATGCACAGGCACAGGAACAAGAGGCACAGGAGCTGCTTGTTTACACCGAACACGCATTTCAGCAGGGTGAATACGAGATAGCCTTGTGGGGAGATGATGATATGCTGCGCACCGGGCTCATCGACATAATCAACAACTACGGGCGCACCAATGCTGGCAATCTGGCCCGCTACTACGCTGCCATTTCAGAAGCAGAACTCGGCAGTTACGGAGAGGCGCTCGCCTATATCGAACGGTTTGATCCACCCGACGGAATTCTCGGTGTCGGCCCCATTTCCTTCCATGCTGTTGTCCTGGCTAATCTTGGTGAGTACAGCAGGGCCGCAGACATTTTTGTAAAGGCAGCAGAATGGGATATCAACGAGTCCACCACACCGCAAAACCTGTTCAATGCGGCGCAGGCTGCCATGGAAGCGGATGAATTGTCCAGGGCAACTCAGCTTGTCAACCGAATCCTTAGTGAATACGAAGATTCACAGATTGCTGATCAGGCTAAAAGACTGGAAGGAATGCTTTACGTCCGTCACAGACAGTAGCTGTCACCTTGTCGGCTTGCAACTTCGGATTAGCATTATTGACAAGACAACTATTTACAAGGCAGGGCCGTAAAAAGGCAGCTACATTATATTTTAAAAAAGATGCAACAATCTTGCAGTCCAAACGTAACAAATGTAAGTGCAGCTGACGAAAGGCACTGCATGGACAGGACACAAAAACTACATTGACCTCTAAGTTTTCAGCCCCGGGCATTGATTATGTCTGGGGCTTCGTTTTTTCAGGCCTTTCTGTTGTCAGGCCTTCCTGTTGAGATTTTTCATCCTGTCCCTACTCAGGTAACCTGAATATCCGGATGAGAAAAAGCTGATAGCACCGTCATCCAGGAAAGTGCTAATCTCAGGATGCAAAACACATCCCATCATTCGTTATCCGATTTGTCCATTCCCATATCGCCGAGCTGAATATTGAGTGCCCTGATTGATATCTGAATCTCCCAGACAGAGAGTGCAAGGGATGCCAGCAAAAAGAGCAGACTTGCGCTGAAGGTGTATTTTGCAGCTGCCATATAATCCTGAAAAAGCAGGAGCATGCAGAGCGCAGACAGAAACAGGCTGATCACTCCCAAAACCTGCATGTCCCTTATCAGCCGGGTGCGCAGCCTCAAATTTTTTATCTGATAGAAGAGAATAACATCCTTCTCCTTCTTGTATTTCTCATGCAGATTCCGGATTAGGGTAGCCAGTGTCAGAAACCGGCTGGTGTAGGCGAGCAGCAACAGTGATATTGCGGGAAAAAGAAGTGCGGGAGTAGCAAGATCAAGAGCCATAATAATTTATATTGAACTGATTATAGATTTAGCCTACAAAATACTAACCTGTACTCTGCATTGCTGCGGCAATTCCGTTAATGCTGGAAAACAGGGCATGACGCACTTTGGGCGACTTCAGCTCCGGATCCCGGTTTCGCTGCATCAATTCGATTTGCAGCAGATTCAGCAAATCTGTGTAGGGATTGCGAAGCAAAATGGATCTCTGGATTACTTTGTTGTTTGACAGCAGTTCATCCTCACAGGCAATTTCCAGCAGTCTGTATCTGGTTTTTTCGAATTCTTCGACAATTGCACGATGAAATCCCTTTTTCACCTGTCTGGAATAGCGTTCAGCGATATCGAGGTGCGCCCGGGCCATTTCACGGCGGGCATTGTCTATCACCGACCGGAAAAATCGTGAATTTCTGTAAAGTTCCTGCAGCAGCTCAAGGTCATCAGGATGCTCATCGAGATAGGAATCCAATGCTGACCCGGTTCCGAACCAACCGGGCAGATTGTAGCGTGTCTGAGTCCAGGCAAACACCCATGGGATGGCCCGCAAGCTTTCAAAATCAACTTCCTTTCCCGACTTGCGGGAAACAGGACGGGAAGCGATTGGCAGAGCGCTTATAAATTCGATTGGTGTGATGGCAGCATACCAGCGCCATACATCGGTTTTCCTGGTAAACGCCTGATATACCTTCATGGACCGGTTCGATACCTCCTCCATCAGGGAAAAGGCCCTGCTGTCCCTTTCAAAATAGTGATTTTTCACCCGGCCGGAATCGCCTGTCGTTTGAATCATCGCATTGACCATCTGCTCGAGATGCCGCCGGGCAATCGTCGGCAGCGCATATCGAAATGAAATAACCTCGCCCTGCTCTGTAAATCGAATCTTGCCGTTATGACAAACCTTGGGAAGTCCGAGCACGGCCTGGTTGGAACGCCCCCCACCGCGCCCGACCGTTCCACCCCGGCCGTGAAACAGCCGGCAGATGATGTCATGTTCATTGCAGACCTGTGCAAGTGTTTCCTGGGCCTTGTGAAGCGCCCAGTTGGCCATCCAATAGCCACCATCCTTGTTGCTGTCAGAGTATCCCAGCATAATTTCCTGAAAATCTTTCCTGCCGGCGAGGTGCAAGCGGTATACCTCATTTTCAAAAAGCTCTTTCATCACAGACCGGCTGTTTGCAAGATCCTCCACTGTTTCAAACAGCGGGACTACATCCAGTTTGCTGACCACCTCCTTGTCTTCATAATACCAGAGCCCGGTTTCCCTGGATATCAGCAGCACTTCAAGCATGTCACTTACATCGTGTGTCATACTGACAATAATACTTCCAATAGATTGGGGATTACGGGAAACTGCTTTGCTGACCACATTAAAGGTTGCCAGCATTTCCGCTGATGTATCACTCAGGCGTGCATGACGCGGCACCAGTGGTCTGGAACTTTTCAGCTCCTCCGAAAGCACTCTGGTTTTGTCATTCTCCTTCAGTTTATTGTATCCTGTGATAACGCCGGCGGCCTCCAGCATTTCCGAAACACAGCTTCCGTATACATCGCTGTGCTGACGAATATCAAGCGCCGCAAGATGGTACCCGAAGGCCTTGACCTGATACCTGAGCTTCCGGAGCACACCCCGGCGCGCAAGCTGGTGAAAGCCGGTCTGCTCGAGCGATTCAGCAAGTAGGGCAATATCTTTGAGGAAATCGGAAACCGGATAGGGTCCCGGGCCGGTGCCCGCCGGATCCAGCAGCGACTCCATCTGATGCCGCAATTTTACCACCATGAAACGCGCCTTCAATCGGTATGGCTCATGCCAGTGGTCGACAACGCTCAGCCCCATATCAAACTTTTGATTATCCCTGTGAATGGAATCGGCAAGCGGACGGGGAACTCGTATATGCCTGGATGATGTGCATAGTTCATGCCTCAGCTTCTCCAGGATGTGCTCATATTTCAGAAAAGCAGAACGGTAGTGAAGCTGGAGTGTTTCCCGGGTCATCTCCGATGTTACTTTCGGATTCCCGTCCCGGTCACCTCCAATCCAGCTGCGATATTTAAGCAAAGGCGGCAGTTCCGGTCGCCGGTCGTAGTAAATTTCGGTGGCATCCTCCAAATCCGTCATGATTTTCGGAACCGTATCCCAGATCGAATGGGTAAGAAAAAAAAGTCCGTTTTTCACTTCATCCAGCACACTCAGACTGGATGGACGCACATCGTCACTCGAGATCAAAATGCTGATTTGTGAAAACAGCTCCGACATCATCTGATCCTTTTCTGACTGGATAAGTGATTCGCTGTTAAGCCGGAACACAAGCTCGGATATGCTTCGTTGTATATGCAGAATTGTGCGGCGCCGGGCTTCGGTGGGATGTGCCGTCAGTGTCGGCTCAATCTCAAGCTCCACCAGAATGTCAGTGAATTCATCATAACTCACATTCTGCGACTTCAGGAAATGAACCGCCTGCATAACGGACTCGTCGCGTGGATGGTCCTTATCAGCCCGAAGCTCACGCTCCCGGTTTATGCGGGTAATCTCGATCTGCTCCGCTCTGTTGACAAGATGAAAAAAGGAAGTAAATGCCCGAAGCAGCCAGTCCATCTGATTGGGACTCAGATTTTTCAATGTCTTCTGTACCTCATCGCGCAATGCGTCCCGGTCACACCCAAGCTCATACGCTTTTCTGCAGCGAATTCGCAGCGATTCCACCAGCTCAAACATGTCATCACCGGCTATGGAACGCACGGCTCTTCCAAGGAGCGTACCCAGCATATCTACATTTTCGCTAAGCGGACGGGAAGTACCATCCTTTCCGGATTCCGCCTGAAATCCTTTCCTGTCTTGCATAACCATTGCATCAGTAGTTTTTACGGCACCAACCCGCAACATTTAACTTTTCACCGGCCACAAATATAAGGCAATCCGTAACATAGAAGAACCCAAGGATGAAAAAATACAGAAATAAAGCATCATCTTTTTCAAGTTTTCATTTTTCTTTTTGTGACCGGGCAGATATATTGCGCAACAAATGTGAATATGTGACCGGGCTCGTCCAATCCCCGTTTACAATACGGCATGATAACCCTGCTGCACGCAAGCGGCAGGAATCACCCCTTCCCTGGTAACCGGAAAGACGCAGTACTACTATTATGATCAGTGAACCCACCATACTTTCGAAGAACATAGGATGGATTGAGGTAATTTGTGGTGGTATGTTCAGCGGCAAGACCGAGGAACTGATTCGACGGGCACGAAGGGCCCAGTTTGCCGGACAAATGGTCGTCATTGTCAAACCCGAAATCGATAAACGGTATGACGATTTCAACGTGGTGTCCCACAATGCCACCGCACTTCCTGGAATTGTTGCCTCTACAGCTGACCAGATTGTGTTGATGACTGGCAATGCCGAAGTCGTCTGCATTGACGAAGCGCAGTTTTTCGATATCCGGCTTGTGGAAGTCGCCAATACGCTTGCCAACAGTGGAAAACGGGTCATCATTGCCGGACTTGACATGGATTTCGAAGGGAAACCGTTTGAGCCGATACCCGAGATTCTTGCTATTGCTGAGTATGTCACCAAGCTTCACGCAATCTGCTCGGAAAGCGGCATGCCGGCCAATTACTCCCAGCGCGTCGTCCAAAGCGATCAGCGCATCCTGGTGGGCGAATCCGAAGCATACGAACCAAGGGCGAGACACTGCTTCCGTCCTCCTGTCGATGCACCGAAAAGGAAGAAACCCATTGCTTTTAATGTGTCTGCACAAAACGCCCCATCGGGTACATCGGGTACATCAAAAAAAAGAGAAGAAATTGACAAAACAACCGGTAATAATGAATCATCCGGCTGATCACCAAATAATGTAAGGGTATTTATGGATTTGACGGATCTCCTCAGAGGTATTGTTGGAATGGCATTTCTTATCGGCCTGGCAATACTCTTCAGCAATAACCGGCGCAACATAAGCTGGCGACTGGTCGGAATTGGAATAGGTATTCAGCTTACTCTGGGGGTTTTCATCCTCAAGGGTGAGCAAATGGCAACCTTCTTTTCACCGCTGGGATGGCCAAAAGAACTTTTTCGCATCATATCCTCCTTTTTTGTCGTGATTCTCGACTTCACTACCGAAGGTGCACAGTTCATTTTTGGTGATCTGGCCCTGAGTCCGGGCATGGAAGGAAGCATGGGACACTTTTTTGCATTCCAGGTCCTTCCGACCATCGTCTTTTTCGCTTCCATCACCACTATTCTGTACCATTATGGCATTCTGCAGGCGATCGTCCGCGGCATGGCAACCGCCATGCGCAAGATGCTGGGCACATCAGGTGCCGAAACGCTCAGCGTTACTGCCAACATCTTTATTGGTCAGACCGAATCGCCACTGCTCATCAAGCCGTATATCGAAAAAATGACGCGCTCCGAGCTGCTCACCGTCATGACCGGCGGTATGGCCACCATCGCCGGTGGTATCATGGCTGCCTATATCCAGATGCTCGGTGACGCCTACGCCGTCGCCAACGAAGTGAGCCTGACTGTCGGGCGTCAGCTCTTCGCCGAACAGCTGCTCGGTGCAAGTATCATGGCCGCCCCCGCCGCCATTGTCATTGCCAAAATTCTCTATCCCGAAAGTGATACGCCGGCAACCATGGGCGATGTGGAGATCAAAGTGGAAAAAACCGACGCCAATGGCATCGACGCAGCTTCGTCTGGTGCGGCAGAAGGCCTCCGGCTGGCACTAAACGTGGGCGGCATGCTCCTTGCCTTCATCGCCCTGCTTGCCATGATCAACTCCATGTTCATATGGTTCGGCGATACGGTTGGACTCGAACGCCTTTTTCCCGGTTTTCAGCTCACGATGCAGTCACTCCTGGGGGTAATCTTCGCTCCGTTGATGTTCATTATAGGGGTTCCTTGGGTTGATGCAGTCACGGCCGGATCCATGCTGGGCACCAAGATCGTGCTGACCGAGTTCATCGCCTATTCCGATCTTTCTGAATTCATACGTCTCGATGCTCTTGATCCCAAAACCATTGCCATGGCTACTTTCGCCCTGTGCGGCTTCGCCAATTTTGCATCCATAGCCATCCAGATCGGCGGAATCGGCGGTCTGGCACCCTCACGGAAATCGGAACTGGCCGAGTTCGGCATACGTGCCGTCTTCGCCGGAACCATGGCCAACCTCATGTCCGCCACCATCGCAGGGGTGCTGTACTGATCTTGTCCAATAAATAATTTCATACTAACGGACTGATGCGTCCGTTTTTTGCTTCTAAAGTGTCTTCAAAAGTCGTTGAAAAACGCTATCTTTGGAGATCATGTAATTATTTTACTGACCTCTCACGATTTAACGCAAACAGTTAGAGTAACTATGAACCGTTCCATTGGAATGAGCGCCCTTCTGGCGCTGATATTCGTTTCCGGATGTACCATTTTTCAATCTTCACAAGCCCCTTCTAAAGAAGAAACGATCATTGGCAAAATTGCTGATGAACCGGTCACCTACAGAGAACTGAAAACACAGTTCGACAAATCAAGCGGCCTCACTACGGATGATGATCAGGGACTTGATGAATTTGCAGATCTTTACATGGATTATCGTCTCAAACTCGCTGTAGCAAATGATGCAGGTTACATGCAGGATCCGGAAATTCTCTCGGAACTCGAGCAGTACGAGCGGCAGTCCGCCTACCCTTACTGGCTGGAGCGTCATATTCGCGAACAAATGCTTGAAGAACTGTATGAACGGTCAAAAGAACTGATTCACGCCCAGCACATCCTCATCAACGTTGCTGAAAATGCGTCACCTGCCGATACCGCCCAGGCCTACAACCGGCTCATGGAAGCACGTGAGAAATTTCTCGGCGGCGAAGAGGACTTTATGACGCTTTCCAATGAATACTCCTCCCAGCAGCGCGGACAGAGCATGGGTGGTGATCTCGGATTTTTCAGTGCAGGATGGGCTGTAAAACCATTTGAAGATGCTGCATACGCCCTTGCCCCGGGCGAAGTCAGCAATCCGGTCCGCACCCAGTTCGGCTATCATCTGATTCATGTCAAGGACCGGGTCGAAACCGGTCCAAACAAGCATTTTTCTCATATTTTTTTTATGACACGAGGTGTTTCCGAGCCTGTGGACACTGTTTTTGCGAGAGCATGGGAAGCTCATGAGGAGCTGGAAAGCGGCAAACCCTGGTTCGACGTTGTGGAGAATCATTCCCAGGATGAGCAGACACGCCTTACAGGTGGTACCATCGGCTGGATCAATTACGGAATGTACGAGCAGGAATTCACCCGGACATTGATGGAAATCGAAGAAGCGGGATCCTACAGCGAACCCTTCCAAAGCGTGTACGGCATTCATATCATGAAACTGGATTCCGTCTATCAGCCGACAGAACAGGAAACCCGTGAAGAGCTTAGCCAGACCCTGAATCAGCTGCCCAGAATGCGGGACAACGAACGGGCTGTTCTTGACAACGCTGCCAGAATTGGCAACGCGCGATTCCACAGAGAAAATCTGGCCCGATTCGAGGATTTTGCACGGGACAACTATCGCGGAAGCATCTCAGATATTGATTTTCCTGACAACCTGCTCGAAAATACCGTCATCTCATTCAACAACAGAAGCTGGACCGCCAATGACTACCTCGAGTGGCTCAAGCCGGTCATTGAGGAAGAAACCAATCCGCAATACCATCACCGTTTTGCCAGTGACTTCCTTGATTATGCCATCGATTCCGAACTGGTAGCGCTGACACGCGACCGCTTCCCCGAATTTGCCGAACTCAGCAGGGATTACCTGACCGGTCTGGCTGTTTTCCGGGTGAACGAAGATTCCATATGGACCTACGCACAGCAGGACACCGCACGACTCAAAGAACTTTTTGAGGCGAATCCTGATAACTATCACTTCGACACCCGCTACCGCTACGTCCGTTTTTCGGCACGTGCCGACAGCACTCTCGATCGCGTGCGTTCCCTGGTGGATGCAGGCGAACCGGTGGACAGCATTCGGAACGAGTTCACCAATGTCGTTATGCGAAGGGACGTAATCAACCGGATTGAAAGCGAGCCGTACTCATGGCTCGAAGGACTCAGTGAAGGTGAGTTCTCTCCCCATTTTGAATACAGACGCCGCCAGACCACCATGTATCTTGAGGAAATCCTCGAAGCCCGTCCCATGACCTTTGAGGAAGCCTACAATAAACTTGTGACTGATTATCAGTCCATTCGCGAAGAAGAGTGGCTGGACCAGATGCGGAACCAGTACCGCGTACGCTTCTACCCTGAAGTGCTGCATGCGTTACATACAAGAAGTGATGACTGATTCCCTGCGTGTACTTTATGTTCTCTTTTTTATTCTGATCCTGGTTTCTTGTGAACAGAGGATAAGGGATCATGATGGCGTTGTTCTGGCGGAAGTTGGCAGCCATGTTCTGCTTTTGAGCGATGTCAAAAAAGATATACCGGAAGAGGTGTACGCACAGGATAGCCTTCGCATTATCATCAATTACAAAAACAACTGGATCAACCGCAAGTTGAAGGTCATGGAAGCCAGTAGGCTTGGGCTTGACCAAAACAGTGCAGTGCAGCATCGGATCCGGCAGGCTACAGAATCGATTCTCGTTGATGCATTCAACGAGGCGGTTTACCTGGAGATGAAAGACGAGCATGTCAGTCTCAGTGAAGCACAATCCTATTATGAAAGCAACAAGGACAAATTCATTCTGGCTGAGAAGTATGTCCAGTACCGGCACGTTATGGCCGCATCACTGGCTGATGCCCAAAACGCACGCAATGCGCTGCTCAGAGGCAGAAGCTGGACCAGCATTGCAGAGCAGTATTCAGTCTATCCGCAGCAGGCGATCAGGACATCCCGCCAGTTTTGGCCGCTCTCCACAGCAGCAATGCAATACGAAGCTTTGAATAATTTTCTTCAGGTCATCGGAGTCACCGAAATTTCTCCCATCCGTCGAATAGGAGACCACTACCATTTTGTTCAGCTTATGGACAGCCGGGAGGCTGGTAATCATCCGCAGGTAGACTGGATTATTGACCAGATATCAGATTGGCTCATGCTTGAACGCAGGAGAAAGCAGCTGCGGGCCATGGAACAAAGTCTGCTGCTACGGGCACAGGCAAACAATGAATTAAAGATCTTTGACGTAAACACTCCAGAACAAGAAATCGAAATAGTAACGGACAGTTTGTGATATGCAATTCACTGCTGCTGTTGCGACGGCAATCTGACATTATGCGCATACTTTTTATCCCGGTTTTTCTACTATTACTTACAGTCACAGCGATGGGTCAGCAACGGCAGGTTGCCGACCAGATCATTGCCGTGGTCAATGACCATATCATCCTAAAATCCGATGTCGACCAAAGAGTGTTTGAATTCATGCAGCAATCAAGCGATGAAACATTCGACGAGCGGATGTGGTATTATGTGCTCGAATCCATGATTGACAACTACGTTCTTGTAGAGAAAGCGAAAATTGACTCCATCATTATCAGTGATTCCGAAGTGGACCGCATTCTCAATCAGAGAATCGATGAGCTGGTCAGACAGGTTGGCAGTGAAACAGAACTGGAGCGAGCCTTTGGACAGTCTATAGTTGAAATAAAAGCCGAATACTCTGATCAGTTTCGACAGGATCTTCTGGTAAACCGGGTCCGACAGCAGAAAATTGCACGTATTAACATCACTCGGCCGGAGGTTATTGAGTTTTTCAATGCTATTCCCACGGACTCCCTTCCTGTCATCCCTGAATCGGTCTCGCTTTCACAGATCACCGTTATCCCGCCTCCCAGAGCAGATGCGCGAGATAATGCCCGTGAACTGGCTGTCCAGCTTCGCGATTCCATACTGCACCATGGCGCGACTATCGAAGATCTTGCCAGGCGGTACAGTGATGGTCCCACGGCATCACAGGGCGGTGGATTGCCCATGGTGGCTGCCACTGACCTTCTTCCTGAGTATGCCGCCGCCGCTGCGGCGCTTGAACCCGGGGAGCTGTCCGAGGTAGTTAATACGCCCCAAGGATACCACATCATCAGGCTGAACGAACGCCAGGGACAAAATATATCATCCCATCATATTCTTATTTCCGTTTCCGACGAGGAACTGGATGAAGAATATGCCATTGACAAACTCACCGCAATCCGTGACAGTATCCTGCATCAGGACAAAAATTTCGCCAGTATGGCACGCACCCATTCGGATGACCGCAATACTGCTCCGGCCGGCGGACGATTGATCGATCCTCAAACCGGCCAGCGGCTCATCCCTGTAAATGAACTGGATCCGTCACTTTATCGCACCGTGCTGTTGCTTGAAGAGCCAGGCGATATCTCTCCACCAAGATCCTACCAGTATGGAGAAGGTCAAAAAAAAGCGTTTCGCATTGTCAAGCTGAATGAACGGGTTGAAGAACACCGGGCCAATCTGGAACAGGACTACCAGCTGATCCGCAATTTCGCACTGCAGCAGAAAAGTCAGAGAAAACTGGCCGATTGGGTGATGAACCTTCGGGACGAAATGTTTGTAGAATACCGTATACCCGTTCCGGATTACGATCCCATGGAAATGCCGGATCCGCTTGCACCCGAAATACCTGTTGATCAGGATCAGGAAATGCTTCAGGGATCCAACTGAACAGACAGCCGTTTACTCATCACTAACCGCTGACCATAAAAAACTCATGTCAGATACCAAAGCATTCAGCAAAATTGAAAAAGCTGAAGCCTTTACAAGGGATTTTACTGCACTTCGAAGAGAGATAGCGAAAGTCGTTGTCGGACAGGATGATATCGTCGAACAACTGCTCATAAGCCTTTTTTCGCGTGGACACTGTATCCTGGTCGGTGTGCCCGGACTGGCCAAGACCCTGCTCATCCGCACCCTTTCCAAAAGCCTGAATTTGTCCTTCAACCGCATCCAGTTCACCCCGGATCTGATGCCAGGTGACATTACGGGAACCGAGATTATTGAAGAAGATTCTGCCACCGGCAAGAAGGTATTCCGGTTCATTCCGGGTCCTTTGTTTGCAAATATCATACTGGCGGACGAAATCAACCGCACCCCGCCCAAGACACAGGCTGCCCTGCTGGAATCGATGCAGGAGTATCATGTGACAGCCGGTGGTGTCCGGCATGATCTTGAAAAACCGTTTTTCGTGCTGGCGACTCAGAATCCCATAGAACAGGAAGGCACCTATCCCCTTCCGGAAGCCCAGCTTGACCGTTTCATGTTCAATCTGTGGCTCGACTATCCGTCATTTCAGGAGGAAATGGATATTGTGAGTCAGACAACCGCTCCTAATCATGTTCAGGTTCAGCCGATTCTCAGTGGTGAGCAGATCATTGCCTACCAGGATCTTGTGCGGGAGGTTCCGGTACCTGACAGCGTTCTGGAGTTTGCTGTACGCCTGGTCTCCATGACCCGTCCCAATACCGGGGATGCGCCCGATTTTGTGGACAAGTACATGAGCTGGGGAGCTGGTCCGCGCGCTTCGCAATATCTGGTAATCGGTGGAAAAGCCAGGGCATTGGCTCAGGGACGCTACAATGTCACGGAAGATGACATCCGGAAACTGGCCATACCTGTACTGCGGCACCGGATCGTCAACAATTATGCCGCTGAAGCGGAAGGCCTGAACACGGTTTCGCTAATCAGGCGCCTGCTGGATCACATTTGATAAACACCGGGATATATGGATATCCAATTTGACGGTTTCCAAAATGCCCTTCCGGCTTTTGCGATTGCATTCCTTGTTGCCGGCTTGCTGGCACTCACTTTCTGGACCTACTGGCGGACTGAGAATCTAACGCGTTCATGGCGCTGGATTCTGGGTGCGCTGAGAGCTGCCGCGTTTCTGCTTCTGCTGCTGTTGTTGCTTAACCCTGTCTTCTCGCTAAGCGAGCACATCATTTCACCCGTGCGCATTGCCCTGCTGCTGGATAACAGCGAGAGTGTTACCATCGAAAAAGGCGATTATGGCGGCGAAGAGCATTATAGAGAAGTGATTTCACATCTGATGCCCGAGCGCACAGGCGAATACGAGCATCTTGTTATCGATACTTACGGTTTTGACGCTGATCTTTACTCCATTGACTCACCTTCCGAACTTCAGATGGACGGTACACGCACAAATATTGATCTTGCCCTGTCCAGTCTGATGGATATTCTTCAGCAGCATGAGGCTGTGGTACTCGTCACCGATGGAATTGTTACTTCCGGACGCGATCCCTCCGCAACAGCATCCCGCATGCCTGTACCGGTATATACCGTCGGAATAGGAGACACCTCCAGGCAGAACGATATCGTGGTGCAGCGTGTCACACATAACCCTACGGCTTCCCTGAACAGCAGTCTAACCGTCGAATCATCCATTCTTAACGATGGCTTTCCGGATCAGGATATATCTGTACAGCTGATTCAGGATGACAGGGTTCTTGATGAGAAGACCCTGCGGTCATCTGATGTGCGATCCGTGCAGCAGGTGCAATTTGAAATAATGATGGAAGAAGAGGGACTTCAGCAGTTCCGTATCCATGTACCAGAGGTGGCGGGTGAATGGACTTCGGAAAACAATACGAGGTGGTTTTCTGTGGATGTGCGGGACGATCAGTTACGCATTTTGCATCTGGCCTACGAAGTGCATCCGGATGTCAGGAATGTTCGGAGGTTTCTGAATGAGGACAAGCAGATTTCACTGGAAGTCCGAACATGGATTTCACAGGATCGATATGCTGAAGGAGATCTCCCCGATCGTCCGGATACTCTGGATCTGATCATTTTGCATGGTTTTCCCCACATGGATCTTGATGAATCCCATGCACGACAGGTCGCCGACCGTTTTTCTGAAAATTCACTTCTTCTGATCGGTTCTGCAGGGCAGGATCTGTTCCGGCTCTCGTCACTGTTTTCCGGCCAGCTGCCCATCCGGTTTCAATCCGGGTATAACTGGCACGATGTACAGTTTCATCTGCCCACCGATCAAAGCAGCCATGCCATTTTGGATTTTGAGATGCCAGAGGATATTCGACTGGTCCCAACCAGGGGCGGAATACAACATGCTGAAAGCACTCCGGCTGCTGCTGTATTGCTGCAAACATCATACCGGGGCAATGCAACTGATACTCCGTTTCTTGCTGTCCGCACAATCGGGAATAGAAATATCACACATCTGAACGGCTATAACTTCTATCGGTGGACACTCAGTACCAGAGAGGAGACCCGTATGTTCTGGGAGAATTTGCTGAACAATACTGTAAAATGGACAGCAGCGCAACCTGATGAGCAACTCCTCGATCTTGCACCGTCCGACCCGGTTTTCCAAATAGGCGAACCGGCGGTACTGAATGGTTTTCTGCGTAATGAGGGTGGTGATCCGGAACAAAATGCAGTCATTGACATAATTCTGGAAAGGGATGACGCCGATGATGACCGGCGTTATATCATGAGCAATGAGGGCGGCGGTCGCTATCAGCTTGAAATCGGGAACCTTCCTGAAGGAACATATCGGTATACCGGTGTCGCCAGCCGGGGTGAAAGAGAGATCGACACCCGCAGCGGACAGTTCAATGTCGGCGGTGTTAACCGGGAATATCTTGACACCGTCCGGGATGATGACCTGTTGCGCTTTATTGCCCGGACTTCCGGTGGAAGCTTCCTTCCACACGAACAAGCGACCACACTTCTTGACATCATGAATGATCAGATTGGCTTTGAGCAACGAACAGAAACGGTTTCACAAAGCATTGCACTCCACAGACATCCCTTCTGGTTTATCCTTGTTATCTTACTGCTGACAGTAGAGTGGGGCCTTCGCAAATATCGGGCATTGAGTTGAAACATAATAATGTAAAAAAAGCCGGAACCGAATAAATCGGAACCGGCTTTGAAAAACAATACGGTACGATCACTGAATACGTGATTCGCGCGCAATCACCTCCTCTCAACCGGCCGAGAATTTTGGCCCCTGGCCAGTATCCAAAGTGCAAGGAACACAAGAGCAAGTATAATGGCAAGACCCAATAATATAAGCAAGGTATAGGAAGTTGGCTGGGCCTGAAGCTTCCACTCTGTAAGTTTCTCGTCGATGGTATTGAAGTTCTCATAGGTCATGAGATTCGCATTGATAAGATGCGGCTGCCAGCGTGGCTTGACATCACTGAACCAGAAGTCAGCGAAGTGCTGATATGTTTCAAGCTCTTCTTCACTGCCGTTATCTTCTGCACGGGCAATAGCTTCGTCCAGATAGGTATTGAGCGAAGTGTAGAACTCAAGAGAGTTTCTGAATGGTGCAAGCTCGATGTTGTTCTGCGAGAAGCCATCGCGGAGAGTGGTCCAGGCTGCGTCATCGATCAGCATCTGCCATTCATCAACCTTCTCAACAATCGCTCCCAGCCGTTCGCTGCGACGTGTTTCGGAAACATAAATTTCAGCAAGGTCATGCCCCATATTCTCCCACATCCGGTCGAACTCAACCTGTACTGCGTAGAGTTTAAGGAAATCCTCCGTACTGAGTTCAGTGTGGGTGTTCAGGAACGAAATGTTGTTATCAACAACCGACTCTATATGACCAAGCACATTCTGGGCATCAATTTCGAGCACCAGTCCACGCCGTTCCGCCGGAGAAAGGGATTGCAGATCAACATTTTCATATGCCACGAAGATGGAGTCAACCATATTTATGATGAAAGCATCGCGTTTGTCAAGTTCCTGACGCAGTCGGCGAGCCTGAGCGGCATTGGCGTTGCGTGAGCGACGCATGGCTTCGAGCTCGGTGTTCAGGGAGTCTGCGCGCGCCTGGTACCTTGTAGCATCGGTGGTCAGCTCGGCAATTCGCTCTTCAAGAACCACAACCGTGTCACCCTTTTCACCGATACGTGAAATATGCACTCCGGTTGCCTGAGCCAGTTCACGCAGATTGGTCATGCGGTTCTGTACTGTTTCGGGATAGAGCACCCGGTTAAGCATAGATGCATCGTCACGGTATCTGCGTTCCATTTCATTGAGATCTTCAATGAGTTGATTTACTTCCTCGTTCGTCTGAACGGTTTTGAGGGCGTCAAGTATCTCGGCATGATCTCGGTCAAAATTTTGCTTGATCTGAAAATCAGACTGAAATTGTGCCTGCACCTGACCGGAAAATCCCACAGCGAGTACGAGGAGAGTTGCCAGTACAGTTTTAATAGTTAGCTTTTCCATTGTTCTTTATACTTGTAGCTTAAAATTTCGGTTTAATTTGCAAGGCCGTCTTTGGTCAGACGATACTCAACATCCCCATCTATAAGCTGGATGTATGGAGACCGCTGATTGAAAGCCGGGTTGGCCAGACCTGCTCCCGAAACACGAATGATTTCGTGCAGATCCAGGACACGCTCTTTTGCTTCGAACACATAGACGTTGTTGTACCCGGGAGCCGTCACAAAGTAGTATCCGTCTCTGCTACGTATAAAGCGCACTTCTTCGGGAAGTGATGCACCTTCACCACGCTCCTTGACATTCAGGGGAGTAACGTTGAAGCTGACTCCCAAGCGGACGTCCTGCACGTTACCGTCCTGGTCGGGTGATGCTACGGATTCCATTGGCTGGGCGTAATCCACATCAGTTAGGGTTAGTGAGGGGCCGCAGGCAACTGCAAAGACAAGCAGCATAGCCGCTGAGATGTTCCCCAGTAATCTGAGATGTTTCATTGAGACCATTTTTTTAGTGTTAATTTTTTGATTGATCTTGTTACGTTTGTTGAAGTTGTTTACATAAAACCTTTGAACACTTGTGCTAAATAATTATAAGCATGAACGTTACCGGTGAAAATATCAAAAAAAACAACGTAATAAAACAACCAATTCAAAGATTATTCCCGAATTGATCATAATATCCTATGTTAAATCATAACTTTCAACACTTTATATACACAACTCCTGTTATATTTTCAACAACGAATGAACCGGTATTCCCGTTTCAAGTTTTAACTTTCCATTCAGGAAAGTTAATTCCAGCACAAAGGAATAGCCTATTACCACTCCGCCCAGAGAAGTGATAAGCTCCGAAGCTGCCCTGGCTGAACCTCCGGTTGCCATGAGATCATCATGAATGACCACACGGTCACCCTTTTTGATAGCATCCGAATGCATCTCAAGCTGATCCGTACCATATTCAAGTTCATACTCCACCGATATCTTGTCTGATGGAAGCTTGTTCGGCTTGCGGACCGGTATGAAACCGGCATCCAGATCGGTGGCCATCCGGGTTCCGAAAATAAATCCACGGGATTCAATGCCTGCGACGAGATCGACGTTCTGCCCCAAAAAGGGCTGCATAAGCAGTTTTGAGGTCAGTACCAGGGTCATGGGATCCTGCAGAACAGGTGTGATATCCTTGAAAATGATCCCTTTCTTGGGAAAATCAGGAATATCCCTGATTTTCTTTCGGATCAGTTCGATATCTTTGTCATCGAAAGATGTTGTTGTCATAATTTTTTGCTCTTCAAATAAAGTGCTCATTATAACAATAATGCTTGTTTTTAAAAATATATTCTGCCGGCATTTTTGCAGATGCACGCCCTGCTACTGGTGCTGATACAAATACAGATTCTGACACAGATCCTCATTCTGATACAAAATTTTCGCAATTCATGACTACTACTTCACCGGGTTTATTTTCCAACACCAACCACTACCGTTTTATGAAACAGGCTTTTACTGAGGCTGAAATAGCAGCGGAAGCCGGAGAAGTGCCTGTGGGAGCGGTAATTGTCCACAAAAACCGGATCATCGCACGCGGACACAACCAGGTGGAACTGCTCACCGACCCCACTGCCCATGCTGAAATGATTGCTCTTTCAGCGGCATTCAGCCATCTCGGTGAAAAATACCTGGCCGATTGCACTATGTATGTCACACTTGAACCCTGTCCAATGTGTGCGGGAGCTCTGGTCTGGGCAAAAATCAGTAAACTTGTCATAGGAGCCCAAGACGAAAAAGCCGGAGCCTGTGGCAGTATTTTGAATATTGCAGAACATCCTGTGCTCAACCACCGGATTGAAGTGCTTCACGGGGTTATGGAGCAGGAGAGCGAATCGCTGCTCCTTGCATTCTTTGAACGCCTGCGGTTAAAAGACAACCAGGGGTGACAAGCCGAATCGGAGATTTATTATGCAGATGTTATCCTTGCGTGTATTAATCAAGTATCAATCAACTATCGACGCTTTTCCGGCCAACTCCGTATAAACCCTCTTGTTGAATATAATCCAGAACAGCCGGATTGAGTATATCCGGTCCCGGAGCATGTCCATCCGACAATGCTTTTCGGATGGAAGTGGATGAGATATCCTTTTCTCTGTGTTCGCAGTAATGGACAGTAAAGTTTCTCAGTTCCGGTGGTTTGCTCAGGGAAATACCGGGTCTTTCTGCAACAAGAAGCTCGGTTTTGTGGGATATTTTTTCAAACTCATACCAGGTTGGAAGTGTCTGCAGCGTGTCTGAACCAATGCAAAGATAAAGTAAACGGTCCGGATAGCTGTTCCTGAGAAATGTCAATGTTCGAATGGTGTAGTGCGGAGATGGAATTCTCTGCTCAATGTCAGAAAGCCGCACCCCTTTCCTGTCGGCAAACACCTCTTCCAGCATATTCCAGCGATCTGCAAACGGCGCAATATCAACCATGTGCTTATGAGGCGGTGAAGGTGTGAGGATAATCCACAAGTCGTCTACCCACTCGCTGGCCAGAAAAGATGATACCATTTCTTCATGGCCGCGGTGAACCGGATTGAAAGTGCCGAAAAAAAGCCCTGTACCCATCCGTCAGCGTTCCGCGGTTGCCGTTGATACGCTGGCAAGTCCGGTAAGTGCACGGTCATAGTAGTCTTCCGCCAGCTCTCTGTTTTGGCCACGGGGAAAGATTTGCAGATACTGCTGATATGCTTCCACCGCCATTTCATAACGTTCCTGCTGCCGCTCTCGAACACTGTTTTCGGCATAGTAGACATACGCCAGAATCTGGTTTAGAAGCGCTTCTTCAGCAAATGAACTGCCCGGATAGCGTTCCACCGTCAGTCCATAGTAGAGGGCTGCCGACCGGTATTCACGGATACGCATGTACATTTCAGCCGCATTGAACTTTTTCTTTGCCAGCTTGTCGCGCAGTTCATCCATGTACTCCTGTGCCTCTGCCGCCAGCTCTGTGCCGGGATACCGCGTTACAAACAGCTGAAAGCGGTCCAGTGCATTGTATGTTTCCGTCTGATCCAGATTGTACCGGGGACTCAGTCTGTAGTGAGAGTAGGCTTCCATAAATTCGGCTTCCTGGCGCCTGTCGTCACGGCTGTAATTTCTTGAGAACCGCCGGAATTCACTGGCGGCAGTTAGATAGGCACGGTTATGGAAATGGCTTTTTGCAAGAAAAAACTGTGCATCAGCAGCAAAATCAGTGCCTCTGCCCATGGACAGCACGGTCTCGAACGCTCTGGAAGCCTGCGCATAGCGCTCCCTTTCATACAGGCCCATAGCCTTTTCGTAAGCTACGTCGATGGTGTCACCCGGACGAATGGTCTGGCTGGATCTGCATCCGACAGCGACTAAAAGAACCAGCAGCAATGTCAGGATCTTATTGGTTTTCAACATAAAATTTTAATGGTTATACGTAATGTGCCCTCAGTTGTCCCGTACCTTTAACTTGTCAAGAAGTACTTTTATTTCCTCCCGGTATACGGATTTTTCAAATCGGTCAAGTATCTGCAAGGCGTTAGCATAGTGATTTTTTACAGCTTTGATGGCATCATCGAGCACGCCAAGATCATGATAGATGCGAATTACCCTGAGTATATCTGACTCACCTGTGTTTTTGTCATTCAGGATCTGCCTGAGAAGCAGCCGGTCAGTATCGTCGGCCCGCTCAAGGGCAAGGATGGTGAGCCACGTCTTTTTTCCTTCAATAATATCACCTCCCGCTTTCTTTCCGAATATTGCCGCATCACCCACTGCATCGAGGAGATCGTCCTGGATCTGAAAAGCAAGTCCGGCATGATGTCCGATCTCACCGCAATCCCGCACTACCTTGTCATCAGCATCGGCTGTCATCGCCCCGAGCTCCATAGAACAGCTGATGAGAGCCGCCGTTTTGGCGCCAATCATGTCGAGGTATTCGGTCAGACTCACGTCATCTCGCTGCTCGAAGTCCATATCCATAGCCTGTCCGTCGCAGACAATCTGGACCGCATCGAGAAATCGTTGCATCAGCCTGGTGCTGCCGGCACCCGAAAGACCGGCATGCTGAGACTGGGCAGCAAGCTGCTTCATGGCCAGTACAAACATGACATCACCGGACAAGATTGCAGTGGCACTGTTCCATTTCACGTGAACAGTCGGTTTGCCGCGGCGGGTACCGGCGTTATCCATCATGTCATCGTGAATCAATGTGAAGTTATGCAGCATCTCGACCGCCAGAGCAGCGGGCATGGCGTCCCCGGGTTTCACACCACAAAGTCCGGCAGTGAGTAAAAGAAGGCGCGGACGCAATCTTTTTCCGCCCAAATCCATGATATAACGGACCGGATCATAGAGGGATTCGGGTTGTTCCGGCACGGGAAGCGAATTAAAAGCGGAATCAAGAAGATCGTCTAATTGTGTGCTGATATCTTGCAATGTGCAGTTGTTACGAAGTTTTTTTTCAGAATTAGTTAGCAGGTACAGATGCAGGGACAGGTGCTCAGGGAGGCAAATATACAAAAAAGAATGTCCATCATCGACTTTGAACCCGGCGAAGGTGGATCATATCCAGATCGGTGGGACGTTCACATCCCAGAAGGCACAAAACAGTGCGAAAATCATCTTCCCATCCCTTGAACATGGCTTCAAGGCCTTCATACCCCCCCTTGTGAATTGCCTGTATCACAGGTTGGGCCGCTCCTGCTATAACAGCCCCCATGCAGAGGCTTTTGGCAATATCCTCGCTTCCGCGGATTCCACCCGAAGCAATCAGCTCACACTTGTCCCGGACTGCTTCACTTGCTGTCATTATGCAGTCAACAGTCGGAATGCCCCAGTTATCGGTGAAATGACGGTCTTTTAATTCGTTTCTGATGTTCTCGACCCGGCCCCAGCTCGTTCCTCCGGCGCCGGCGACATCAACAGCAGCAACTCCGCAATCGATAAGCTGGGAGATCACACTTTCTGAAAGGCCGGCACCGGTTTCCTTGACAATAACGGGCACCTGGACATCTTTCACCAGGGAGCGGATGCCCTCTCGAATGCCGCTGAAACGCCGGTCGCCGTGCTTTTGCCGCAATTCCTGAAGTGGATTGAGATGAATGATGATGGCATCGGCCCGGATCGTATCGATAAGCAGATCCACATGCTTTTTTTCGAGCCCGTCTGCCAGCTGGGCGCCACCGATATTGGAAGCGATGAAAGCGGAAGGCGCCTCTTCACGCACCACTGAGAAACTGTTTCTGGTGGAAGGGTCCTCCAACATGGCACGCTGGCTGCCGACACCAAAGGGCAGATTGAATCGTTCGCAAAAAGCGGCAATGATGGCATTGACCGGGGTGGCCTCGTGATGACCTCCGGTCATTGATGATATGAAGAGCGGAAAGCTGAACCAGCGGTTCAAAAATCTTGCTTCACAGGTGATATCATCGAAATCAACCTCCGG
>SLKA01000107.1 GCA_007134845.1 Balneolales bacterium | reverse complement strand
TCAGTGTCCGCCCTCTCAGCATCAGTCCTTTCAGAATCTGCTCTCAGCATCCGTCCGTTCATCCGCAAGCCACTCCGCGCGGACCTGAGCACGCAACGGCGCCGGTCGCGAGTTCAAGATAATCCTGTTTCTTTCTCTTTTTCATGTGCCTTGCTCCGGTTGTTTGCGTTCAGGTTGAAGGCCATATCAACTAAATGGCCTGCATCCACCAAAATGCACGCACGAGCTGATAAAGCAAAAAAAAGGTGTCTTGCCTATCCGCCTTCCGGAATAAATAAAAGCCCGGACCGTAATGGCCCGGGCTTGAATCCTGTAGAATGCTGTCAACCGGGTGCCGCCAGTTGTCGTTCCGGACCGATCAGACCGTTGCCGGGCTGAAGATGCAACAGCATCCGGCTCATGGGACGACCGCCTATTTCACCAGCGTCATCGTGCGGGTGATCACCTCGCTGCCCGCCTCCAGGCGGTAGAGGTACGTGCCCGAGGAGAGATACCCGGCGTCAAAGCTTATCTCGTAGCGGCCGGCGCCTTTCGTCTCGTTGACGAGTGTGGCCACCTGCTGTCCCAGGCTGTTGTACACATCCAGCCGCACATGCGCACTTTCGGGCAAATCGAACCGGATTTGCGTGGCCGGGTTGAACGGATTGGGATAGTTTTGTCTCAGCGCGAACTCCGCCGGCACCCCGCTTAGCTGATCCGCATCGGTCGGCTCGGCACTTGTGCCTTGCAGAGTCACCTCTGCCGGATCATCTTCGTTCACACCGTCGTGGGAAATTGCGATACGACCGGAAAAATTACCGGCTGCACCCGGAGTGAATGCCACCTCCACTTCGAGGGATCCTTCGGGTTCAATTTCGAAACTGCCTCCCCCGCTGACAATCGCAAACACACCGCCATTATCATCGGATAGAGCAACATCGCCGGTCAGAGCTGCCTCCCCCCGGCTCTCGATCTGGAATGTCATGGTTTCGGTTTCGCCTAAGGTGACACTGCCGAAATCCAGCGATACGCCGCTCACCAAAATCCCGGATTCTTTCACCAGTATGTTAACCGGCTCGCTGAACTGGCTGGTGTTCCACTGTCCGTCCGTTGTCGTGGCCACAATGTGATCTCCCGGGGCGATGCCGACATCCTCCGGGACCGAAATGGCATCGAACACCCAGTTTGTGGCATTTTCTTCCTCATAGATGACCGTTCCAAGGAAGGTTTTACCCTGTCTCTCGTCTTCATGGGCCAGGAAAACATCGATTCCAAGGCCGTAATCGGCATTGGTGGCGTTGGTGCGCACACGGTAGCGAAGCTCGATCTGACCGGTTTCTTCGTTGTAGAAGGTTTCTTCTGTGTCAATCTCGGGAAAGTTGAGAAGAGTATTCGGACCTGAGCTGCCGCCTCCGACATCCACGTTCTCCATGCCCAGGTTAATGCCGTTGATCTCGTGTATAAATGTAGGACTCCCGTTTCCGTAGATGCTGTTTCCGCGGATCACATTGCCCGAAGAGGCGGCCGCCGCACCGGACAGATTGATACCGGACCGGCTATTATAGGCGATGACGTTCCCGGGACCGGTGCCGGGTTTCCACTGTTCCGCATCAAACAGTGCCAGGTTATAGCCGATCTGGTTCGGTCCCACCCCGGCATCCGGTTCGGCATAAATTCCATCCACATTTCCAATTGCTTCCCCGTTGGGATGGATACCGATATAGTTGCTCAGAATGCTGGTCTGCGAAGCGCCGTCATCAAGCACAATGCCCCGAGTGTTGTTGCCGATGACGTTCCCTCCGCCGACAACACCGATGAAGACGACCGAGCTTTCACCTGCAATTCGGATACCGCGGCTGTTGCCCAAATTGTTGCCATCCTCGTCGGTACCGATATAGTTGTTCACGATGCCGACCTGACCGGCATCCCCGGTGACTTCAACACCGTTGACGTTGTCGCCTATGATGTTGGCATCGGCCATACCATCCGGGTTTCCGGCCACTCCGCCGGCCCCGCGGAACCAGATGCCGCGACTGTTGTCGGTGATGCGGCTGCGCAAAATTTGGTTGTTTGATCCGGCATCGCTGCGAATCTCAATGCCATTGATGTTGTTGGCCACGATGACCCCGGAGATTCTGTTGTTATTTCCACGATCGATCCGAATTCCCCCGCTCTGTCCGAGATCCTGGCCATCAGGATCCGTGCCGATGAAATTCCGGCCAATCTGGTTGTCATTGGCTTCGATGTTGTTGCCGCCGCTTCCGACGCGGATGCCCACAAACTGGGAATTGCCGATGATGTTGGTGGATGCACCGCCTCCGCCGATGGTGTTTCCGGAACTTTCAACGATGATGCCGTTGCTGTCGTTGCCGTAGTCGCTTAGCTCATGATCATTGTGGACGATCCCATCGTACGGCAGGCCGATATGGTTGCCGAAAATGGTCTGATTGTCAGCAAGGATATGGATCCCTCCACTTCCATTGTTGGAGATCGTGTTTCCACCGAATGCTCCCACCAGGTTATCGGGTCCGGCCGTTTCGGCGATATATACACCTGCTCCGTGATTGCCGTAAGTGGAAGCGAAGCCTTGGTCCGGAGAGGTGATGAATGGTCGCAGGCCGATGATATTGTTCTGGATGAAGGTGGCGCTGGTACCGCTGCGCAGGTGGATGCCGTCGCCCTCGTTGTTGAAGATGATGTTGGAGCGGATGTTGGTGATGCCGGCCCCGGGCTCCGAAGCCGATGCGACATCTATGCCGTGTCCGCCGTTATCCATGTAAGTCAGCGAGATCTCGGCGGCGCGTGCACCGATCAGGTTGTTTTCAATGGTATAGTTGTTTCCTGTTCCGGAGCCGAGGTTTCCCTGCAGCAAAATGGCGTTGTTGCCGAATCCGCCTATGGAGATGTGACGTACCGTCGATCCGCTGCTTTCCGAACGGAAGCGCAATCCGCTGGAAGATACATTCCTGCCGTTAATAAACAAGGTAGGACGTCCTCCCAAGGGATGATCGTCATCCTCCACAAATTCCGGATGTGTCTCCCCGGCAATGGTGACGCGGTTGCTGATGTAAGGCAGACTGCTTTGCAGGAATATCTGCGAGTATCCATTAACATGGACATCCAGAATGTTGCTGTTGAAACTGATGATCACATTATCGTCGCTCATGTTGGCCTCCTCAATGGCGGAGCGGAGCGTGCATTCCATTATGGGGACAGATATTCCCCCAATGGTGACCGTGCCCACCTGCTCCCCGGTGCTGCAACTGCCGTTCCCCGGATTCTCGTTGGCGTTGTCGCCGTTTGAATTGACCAGGAACGTCACCTGAGCATCGGCAGCGTGCGGCAGCGTAAGCGCCATCAGCAGGCCGGTCAGTAATACAGGAATCCATTTTCGTTTCAGTGTGTACCCCAAGTACTGGTACATGTTGTATGTTTGCTTCATAACCATCTGTAGATTTTAGTTCATAGCATGCGGCAGGACGCCGCACATTTTGTCTTCTTCTTGATTTTGCGGATGCAATATTATTGATATCGCTTATGCAAATGGGTCGGCAATATAGATGAGGTCAATACCAAGAAGCAAATTATAATCCATTAATTACAAAAGGATTGCGGGAATAGCTTGCCAAAACGGGTGAAAGTGCAGAGACAGGCTTGAACTTTAGACAAGGATGTTAGGGAGCTCTTTCGTAAATCAGGATCGTGCAACCATGAAACCGGTCCCGGAAGGTAGATGGGATAGCGCGTCCGGGTGGACCGCAGGTTTATTTCATGTTGACAAATTGCAGCGGCACGGTGAAGTCTTTGGACTTGAGCAGTGTGATGACCTCCTGCAGGTCGTCGATTTTCTTGCCGGTCACCCGTACCTGGTTGTCCATGATCGCCGGCTGTACTTTCAGCTTGGTGGCCTTGATCTCCTTGACGATTTTTTTCGCGGTATCCCGGTCGATCCCTTCGCGGATGGTCGCGCTCTGCTTAATCGCACCGGACGTGGTGCCTTCCTCCGCATCGTATTCCAGCACTTTCGGATCCAGCCCCCTTTTGATGAAGTTCCGGGTCAGCATCTCCCGGACGGCCTTCAGTTTCATGTTCTCCGCGGCGAGCAGATCGATGCGGCCGGTCTTTTTCGTGAAACTGACTTCAGTGTGCAGCCCGCGGAAATCGTAGCGCGTGCTGATCTCCTTCAGGGTGTTGTTGACGGCGTTGTCGATTTCCTGGGCGTTGAGTTCGTTGACGATATCGAAAGAGGGCATGGTTTAACGGTATTTGGCAGGAATTGAGATACACTCTGTAAATATATTACGTATTATCAACAGTTAACATTTTTAATAGCCTTTTTTACAAGGCTCCATTATTACCGAGTCTGAAACAGAAACTCCATGCCCGCCTGGAACATGGTGAAGCACCGGTGGTCGCACGCCTCGCCGGCATGGAATTCGATGGCCAGTCCAGCCGGACGTTCTTCTCCCCTGACACGTTGGATACTGATTGACAGGCCACAGATGCGCTGGTGCCGGATGGCATCAACATATCTCTGCGGCAGCTTCCCCTGTGCTGTTGCGGCCCCATATTTTGGCATCAATCATAAAATACGGCCGGATTGCGCCAAAAAATCACCGGGCTGAAGAATCCGTTGCCATGTTTCGCCCAATAAAAAGCGCCCCAATGGACAGAAACTTCAGCCGGCAGGTATAGATCGTGCTAAATCTTGATTACTTCTTTAGCTTGCAACCCTTTTTCCCCTTCAGCTACAGTGAATTCTACATTGTCACCTTCGTCGAGTGACTTGTAACCTTCTGACTGAATCTCACTGAAGTGTACAAAAACGTCGTCACCGCTGTTGCGGCTGATAAAACCGAAACCTTTCGTTCCGTTAAACCACTTAACTACACCAGTTTCTC
>SLKA01000071.1 GCA_007134845.1 Balneolales bacterium | reverse complement strand
TGATCATTTTTCAGCTGCCGGATCTTGCGGATGCGCTCGATGCCCTTTTTATTGGTATAACTGCAGGCAAGTGCATACTGGGTATCGGTTGGAAGCAGAATGATATCACCATTGCGAAGATAATCGGCAATGGTAAATATCCGTTTTTGGTGGGGTGTAGCGGGATGCAATTTTACCTTTTCAGCCATAGTCGCTTCCTGTTTTTGGGTTAGTGAGAACAGTTATATACAGGATAGTAAAATAGGCAAAGGGAGGAAAGTGCCATGATGTGACAGCACTTCCCACCCCGCTGTGATATCTCATCGCCTTGCTGATTCCGGGAAGTTATGACTTATGCTTTGACCGACTTCATCAGTCTCCGACTCGTGTTCGGTCACATATTTGAACTGCTTTTCGAATTCAGCCGTATCTTTATTTATGACAGCAGCATACAGCTCCATAAGCTTCTTATCCTCGAAATCATTACTATTAAACCGGATCATATACTGCTGGGCAATAGCGAATGACATGGAGTTCACTTCAACCATGCGAATCCTGGTTTTGCCGGTTTTCTTGTCAAGTATGTCCTTGAAGTACATGGGCACAAAGTGTCCGTCTTGTATGGACACCATTGCCGCCGTTCCGCCTTTGACGATAAACTCGACCGCAGAGAAACCAAGATCGCGGGTGTATTCCATGTCAAAGGGTATGGGATCGGCACAACGCAGTTCGTAGCCAATGTTTTTGGCAACCACTGTTATCTTCATATTAAACTCATCCAGCCGCTTCTTGACCTCTTTTTTCAGGATTTCTCCAATATTGAGCTCGGAAAAGCGAAGGTTGTCATGTTCGTCCCGCTCCAGATCTTCAAGACCTACCAGTTCCTCCGGATTCAGACGCTCAACAAGTCCTTCAGCCAGAATGGCAACACCATTATCCAGTCCTGCCGCCTTCCGCTTTATAATGGATCCGACGAGAATATCTGTCAGTTTTTTCAAAGGTATTTTTTCCTCTTTGAACTCCTCGGGGATAAGGGTAACTGTAGCACCCGATGATTTTCCTATACCCAGTGCGAGATGGCCGGCCTTGCGTCCCATGGAAACGACAAAATACCAGCGTGAAGTGGTGCGTGCATCCACCATCAGGTTCTTGACAATTTCCACACCAATATGTCTGGCGGTCTGGAATCCGAACGTGGGAATACCGTATGGCAGGTCAAGGTCATTATCAATCGTTTTGGGCACGTGAACCACGCTTACCTTGCCTTCTGAAGCTTCCTCAACGGTCTTGGCACTGAATGCCGTGTCATCACCTCCGATGGTCACAAGCTTGTCCACGCCCATTCCCAGCAGCGTATTGATGACGTTGTCAAGGTGTTCCTTCTTTTTGGTGGGATTGTCACGTGCAATTCCGATAAAAGATCCACCGCGGAAATGAATGCGGCTTACTTTCTCAATTGTAAGCTGTTCTATGTGAGAGGTGTCACCCTGCATCACCCATTTAAAGCCATCTCTTAGCCCCAGTACCTCATAGCCATGATGTATCGCACGGATCGTTGCAGCACCGATAACACTGTTGATGCCCGGGGCGGGTCCACCGGCGACGAGAATGGCTAAACGCTTTGGTTTTGACATAATATTTCCAATATTTTTATTTGTGTTGAGATGACAGCCAGTCCACTGTCATGCTTTGTTTGCTAAATTGTATAACCGTTCATTTGCTATTAACATGAACCGATTCGATCTGCCGGTTTTAACCGGATAACCCGGCAATTTCCTGAGATTGTCAAAATAGGATTATCCTGAGGCAAACGGTAGTGTTTTTTTACTTGTTTAGCTTTATAAACGGTCTTAATGGTCTTAATAAAGAGCTGTTAAAGAGCATTTTGATAAATTATTAACTAAGTAGGAGTTTAATAAAATAAAGTAGGAGGTACATTATGATTTCTATACGCTGGCTGGGACATTCCACATTCATGATAACTACCAAATCGGGGAAACATATACTCATCGATCCCTTTCTCCAGGACAACCCCGTTACCCCGGAAACATGGAGATCTCCGGATGAAGTCGATTACATCCTGCTCACTCACGGACACGACGACCACGCAGCCGACACTATCCCACTTGCAAAAAAAACCGGCGCACAGGTCGTTTCCATTGTCGAACTCTCCGCACTGCTCAAAAAGGACGGGCTGCCGGAAGATCTGGCAGTGGAAATGAATAAAGGCGGCACAGTTGACTTTGGCGATTTTAAAGCTACCATGACCACCGCCAATCACTCCAGTTCCTGGAAAGGTCAGTATTGCGGTGATCCGGCCGGGTTCATCATTCATCTGGACGGGTTCCGGATTTATCACGCCGGCGATACCAATATCATGCCCGATTTTGAGCTGTACGGGAAAATATACAAACCCGACCTTGCCATTCTTCCCATCGGCGACCACTATACAATGGGCCACGATGATGCCGCCCTCGCAGTACAGATGCTTCATCCGCAATTTGCCGTGCCGATGCACTACGGAACCATGCCGGTGCTCACCGGATCACCGGAAACATTCCGCGAGCTGGTGAACAAGCATACTGGTGGTAAAACAAAAGTGATTGTTCCTGTTGCCGGTGAGGATTTTGGAGGCATGCTCGCAAAAAGTTAAGTTGCCTGGTTCCGGATATCAGGGCAGATAGTACAGCTTGTCATAACTGCCTGATAACTCCATCATCACATAAACCAGAACGCCGGTCACCGATACATACATCCAGACGGGCCAGGTCCATCTCGCAATTTTTTTGTGTCTGTCAAAGTCTTTTCTGACCGCCCGATACATGGTTATCAGGATCATTGGCAGGTTTACCATGGCCAGAATAATGTGTGAAATGAGTATGGCAAAGTAGACCGGCCGAATCCACCCTGTTCCATCGTAACCTACCGAACCCACGTGGTAGTGGAAGATCAGGTAGCCGATCAGAAAAAGGGCCGAGACGATAAAGGCGGACCACATCATTCTCATATGTGCACTGATATTTTTCTTCTTGATGAAAACAAAACCCGCCAGCAGGAATATCGTGGCAATGCTGTTGAGCACCGCGTTGAGCTGGGGCAGATCTGTGATTGCTATCATATGGGGTACTTGCTTGTTTGTGGTGACGACTGCGATTAATTGCTTATAGCCGCCGGATCCCGGCGCGAAAGTATTCAATTTAGAATAAATTCTTCAAAAAAGCGGAAAAACAGGGAGTAAACCGGCCAAGTCATTTTGCATAAAGAATTTGGGGAATTTATCCGGCGCAAATTTGGCGGAAAAATTTATATTTGAAATCTTAAGATTGTGTGAAATTCTGAACTTTTTTCTTTTTTTTAGCGGTCGATTTCAAGTATCTTTACAGCCTGAATGTGCACATGCATGTCTGTGCACCGGAAAAAGGGTTTCATCAACTCAGGTACGTTTCTGAACACGTTAAAACGCTGTATACATGGCGCAGATTTTCCCTGAATGGGTCAATGACATTCCCAAGCGGTTGCAGCTTGCGACCATCATCATCATCACCGGGATCATTTTCGGATTCTGGTATTTTGGCTCTCCTGATTATCTGGAAGTCGGATACGCTCCCAATCAGCCTATCCCCTACAGCCACAAGTTTCATGTCGCTGAACTGGGTCTTGATTGTCAGTACTGCCACGGATCCGCCTGGAAATCGGCCATTGCCGCTATCCCTTCAACAGAAACCTGCATGACCTGCCATGAGTATGTTGGCCTGGATCATACCAGTCTTGAACCGCTTCGAGACAGCTGGGAAACCGGCGATCCGGTTGAATGGATACGCGTGCATGATGTACCCGACCACGCCCATTTCAATCACTCCATTCACGTCAATGTGGGCATCGGATGCGCCACCTGTCATGGCCGTGTTGACCGCATGGAGGTCGTCATGAAAACCGAATCGATGAGTATGGGATGGTGCCTGGACTGCCATAACAACCCGGGACCTCATCTGCGTCCGGTTGAGGAAGTGACGAATATGGCCTGGGAGCCGCCGGATGATCATTTCCAGTTTGCCCAGATGGTAATCGACAAGCGGAATATCGATGCCCCGGTATACTGCAACGCCTGTCACCGATAATCTCTCATCATTTCGATCCGTCAACAATTTTCAGCATATGGGAAAAGAGCAACAGCAAACGTACTGGCGAAGCCTTAACGAGTTGGCTCAGAATGAAGAGTACCGGAAGTTCGCAGAACGCGAGTTTCCCGAGAATGCCACCGAATTAAGTGACGGGGTATCCCGCAGAAATTTCCTGCAGATCATGGGGGCATCCGTGGCGCTGGCCGGACTCGCTGCGTGCCGCAAACCGGTGCAGAAAATTCTTCCCTATACCAAACAGCCCGAGCATGTTGTTCCGGGCATACCGCTTTATTACGCTTCTGCGGCCCCCTTCCGCGGCAACCTGAACGGAATTATCGTTGAAACGAACGAGGGACGGCCCACAAAAATTGAAGGCAACGACCTTCACCCGGAAAGCAAGGGCAGGACCAACATCCGGCAGCAGGCAGCCATACTGGAACTTTACGACCAGGACCGTTCGCGCAGGGTCCGCCGGAACGGCGAGAGCAGCAGCTGGGATGACTTTGTAGCATTCTGCCGCGACCATTTGGCCGACACCGGACGCCGGGTCGCATTTATCAGTGAAGCCAGCTCGTCCCCGACACTGGACCGGCTCCGCAACAAGGCGCTCGATAAATTCCCGAATGGCCGCTGGGTGACCTTCGAAACCTACAATGACGAGTCCGTCACCACCGGAACCGGAATGGTTTTTGGCCGGCGCCTGCGCCCCCTCTATCATTTCGATAAAGCCCGTGTCACACTCTCGCTGAATGATGATTTCCTGCAGGATAGCGACAACGATG
>SLKA01000101.1 GCA_007134845.1 Balneolales bacterium | reverse complement strand
CGGATGTCCGTGCCGGGTCCATTCAGCCGGACCTCGCTTGTTTTCCTGAGCCGGTCCTCCAGCGGCTGCATCGCATCCCGGAGCCGGGCGTAATCCAGCAGGCATGCCTTGTAGTAGAAATCGGTGAAATCTGTTGTCGGCATTCGTGCATTCATGGCGAAAGCGGCAGATGGGTAACGCAGAACACACCATTTTGTGTTTTTAACCCGCTCGTCGAAGTGAACCGGCTGCAGAAAATGTTTCTGAAATGACTTGTTGGCTTCGGTATCAACCCGGGAGTTCTCATAGATATTTTCAGATGCCCGGATACCGACATAGGCGTCCATCTTTTTCATGAGCGGCAGGCCGGACACCTGTGCCTGGTCTTTCCAGTAAGCGTCGGTTCCCGACTCCATGAGAATCCGCTGAATTTCCGGATCCATAATATCCAGGTAGGGGATGGCATCCCGCTCGCGGGCAGCCGAGACCAGAGCGCGCGCCAGTCCGGCACCGTTGAAACCGATCAGATTGATCAGGATTCGCTCCCCATTGCCCAGGGTTACACTGTGATTCAGAATCAGTTCCGCAAGTTCTTTGTCCCGTGGATCGTTCATGGCTTGATTGCGTTTGGATGTGTTGAAAATGGTGGTTTAGTTGATTTTCTTCTTTGGCTCCAGCGGCGACAGCACAATGCGGATGTCGGACAAAGCCAGTTCCTCCTCGCGGTTGGAAGAGAGAAATACGAGTCCGCCCTGTTTGCGCTGACGAGCTATGATATCCTCCACGAGCGCAGTGCCTTTGGCATCAAGATTGGTACCGGGTTCATCCAGCATCAGAATGAGTGGATCGCCAACAAGGGCGCCGGCCAGTTTTACCCGCTGCTGTTGTCCGGATGAAAGTGTTCCAAATTCCCGGTCAGCTATTCCCGAGAGGGCGGTCGTTTCAAGAATATCTGAAAGGGAAGGCGGCCCATCGGGTGACAAGCACCGGAAATCGCCAGGACGAAGCCGCCGCAAAAACAAAAGATTTTCCATCACGGAGAGTTCATTGTACAGCTGGACGTAGGGTGCCGCAAAACCCGTGTAATAGCGCAGTTGCGGGTTGCGTATCTGGTCGCCGGCTATTTTCCAGATGATTTCGCCCTCACTCGGACGCAGCAGTCCGCACAGGCATTTCATAAGGGTGGACTTTCCACTGCCATTGGGACCCTGAATTCCGACACATAAGGCCTCCTCAAGACGAAAATTCAGTCCCCGGAAAACTTCCGTTTTACCAAAAAATTTAGCAAGATTGGAGCATTCGAGAAAAAACATAGAATATAAAGTAAGCAGAGTGACTAAAACCCCCAACCATTTCGTTTGAAAACTGTATTTTACCTTGACTTCATCCCTAAACAAAACCAATATGGACCAATTGATCCGCTCAATCACCGAACATTTCCTCAACATGCTGGAGGACCAGCATGAATTTTTTTCACCCGAAGATCTCCTGGAGGCTGGAATGCCCGATTTTCTGGTCAAACGCATTCAGCTGGAACTCATGCGCAATCTTCAGGATTCGGTCAACCCGCCCGAAAGTGACTGGGCCGACATGTCTGCTGATGCTGTCCAGGAGGCCTGGGACCATTTTCTTCAGGCCATCCACGAGGAGATCCGGCTGCCCGCAAGCTACGCCTCTTCGGTGCTGGAGTCCTCGCTGGCCGATATCCTGGAACTGATGGTCACGCCAAGAGCTTTTCTACCTGATTATATCTTCGGCAATAAAGGTGAGCTGGATCGCCGTACGATTCGTGAACGGTGCGAATGGGTTGTCGTCTATACCTATTTCTCAACGGCAATCCCCCGGTTCATGGATAAAAAGAATCGCAAGAAGCTGACCAAAGAGCAGGCCGACCGCATTATTGAGCGGCTTGACGAACGGGTCACCGCTCATTATACTTCTCACAATTGGGCGCAGCTTTTTGAACCCTGGTTCTCACTTATCGGTGAAAAGGTGGAGCCGGGATTTTTTGCAAAATTCTTCCGTGACAAAGGCAAGCCGGGTGTCGCTCGTCTTTTTGAAGCGGAATCAAAGCCGATAAACCGCACCAGGCTGATTGAGCTCCTTACCAAGCCGCAGCTGGATGAGATTGATGATGATTTTGATGACGTGGGTGAGGATCTGCTGTCAGTGCAAGAGTTTGGCGAGCTGGCATCAGCCGGGGAGAAGGAAGCTGAAGAAAGAAAGGCTGCCGAAAAGGAGAAGGCGGCCGAAAAAGAAAAAGCTGTTGAAAAGGAGAAGGCGGCTGAAAAGGAGAAGGCGGCCGAAAAAGAAAAAGCTGTTGAAAAGGAGAAAACTTCCGCTGAGGAGAATGTCACAGATGAAACGGCGGTTGCCGACAAGAATAGGGATATTGATAAAGTGAAGGCCGAGGATAAGAAGAACGATGAGGATAAGAAGAAGGCCGAGGATAAGAAGAACGATGAGGATAAGAAGAAGGCCGAGGATAAGAAGAAGGATACCGAAAAAGTGAAGGCTGACGACAAGAAGACCGCAGGTGATGGTGAGGACAGTACGTTTTCTGATGATGATATTGTTTTACCTGATGAGGCGGCAGAACCTCAGCCGCTCTCAAAACAGAAACCGGACGGACAATCTTCCGATCCGGAAAAAACGGAGAGCGACGACGATGACGAAGGCAATATCATCACCCGTTTCCAGAAAGAAAATGGTAACGACAAGCACGATCCTCCGCTGCATTCCACACTGATAAGGGAGCCGGAGGAGCAAGATGAGGATAGCTCTCCGCTCTATTCCAGTATCAAACCGTCCGAGGAGGACCAGGATGAGGATAATGTCCCGATCTGGCAGCGTTTTTCCGGGGAATCCGATTCTGATAATGACGATGACGGGGAGGCCGAAGAGCCGCGATCAGATAACACGAAGGAAGCAGCCAAGGTCAAAACGTACGTGGGTGATATGGAGGAGGAGTTCATTGAAGAGCTTTTTGGCGGTGATGAAGGAGCGTTTCTTGAAGCCATCGAGCAGATATCCCGTCTGAACAGCTGGAAGGAGGCCGGGAGCTACATCAGCCGGGAAGTGTTTGACCGCAATATGATCGATATCTATTCTGATACGGCGATTTATTTCACGGACCGGATGCAGACCTACTTTTTGGAACGCAACTGACTCATTGACCGGGCCCTGGCTGGAACTAGCCGGTACAAACCGGAACGAGCCGGATTGGATCAAAATGAGCCGAAACCAACCGGAATCAACCGGAGACAAGAATGAATCGGAAAAAGAAGTTTGATGAACTGGAGAAGTGGAGGCATAAGGCGCAAAAAGGGGGTGGCGAAACCCGGATCAAAAAGCAGCACGAAGCCGGAAAACTGACAGCACGGGAGCGCATCACGCTGCTGCTCGACAAAGACAGTTTTGAGGAGATGGGTGCTTTTGTGCGACACCGCAGTCACGATTTCGGAATGGACAAGCAGCTGTATCCGGGTGATGGCGTTGTAACCGGCTTTGGTACCGTGAATGGCCGGCCCGTCGGTGTCTTCAGTCAGGATTTTACCGTTTTCGGCGGCTCGCTCTCTGAAACGCACGCCGAAAAAATCTGCAAGATCCTGGATATGGCCATGAAAAATGGCGTACCGGTCATCGGTCTCAATGACTCCGGCGGAGCCAGAATCCAGGAAGGAGTGGTGTCTTTGGGAGGATATGCCGAGGTTTTCTGGCGCAACAGCATGGCATCAGGGGTCATTCCGCAGATATCTGCAGTGATGGGACCATGTGCCGGCGGCGCAGTCTACAGCCCTGCCATCACAGATTTTACCTTCATGGTAAAGGGAACCAGCTTTATGTTCGTGACAGGACCCAATGTAGTAAAGACGGTGACCCATGAGGATGTCACATCCGAGGAACTTGGAGGTGCGCTTGCGCATAACACCAAATCAGGAGTGGCCCATTTCATGGCCGGAGATGATGCGGAATGCATCAACCGTATCCGCAGCCTGCTTTCCTATCTGCCATCCAATTGTGAAGAGAAGCCGCCAGGATCGCGACCTTCAGAACCTGATGAGAACGCATCCGCAAAACTCGATACCCTCATACCCGAAAGTCCGAACAAGCCCTATGACATGAAGGAGGCGATTCTCGGCGTCATGGATGCCGGCTCGTTTCTGGAAGTACACGAGCATTTTGCTGAAAATCTGATTGTAGGTTTTGCCCGGATTGATGGCCGGAGTATTGGTGTGGTCGCCAATCAGCCGCTCTCCCTCGCCGGATGTCTGGATAACGATGGATCCGTAAAAGGTGCACGATTTGTACGTTTTTGTGATGCGTTCAATATCCCGCTGGTTGTTTTTGAGGATGTTCCCGGATTTCTGCCCGGAACGGATCAGGAGTGGGGCGGAATTATCCGAAATGGTGCGAAGCTTCTCTATGCATTTTGCGAGGCAACGGTTCCAAGAGTGACCGTCATCACCCGAAAGGCCTATGGCGGCGCGTATGATGTCATGAACTCAAAGCATATCCGGGCTGATTACAACATCGCATGGCCATCCGCTGAAATTGCTGTCATGGGGGTGAAGGGCGCAGTGGAGATCATCTTCCGGAAGGAGATTGCTGAAGCAAAAGATAAGGACCGAAGAAAGGCCGAGCTGGAGGAACAATATGAAGAGCACTTTGCGAATCCGTGGCGTGCTGCCGAAAGAGGTTATGTGGATGATGTGGTTTATCCTTCTGAAACCCGGCAGAAACTGATTCGAGCCCTGCAGTCCGTTCAGAACAAAGTGGACCATGTGCCGAGAAAAAAGCACGACAATATGCCGCTTTAGCCATATCACCTCAGCTTCCTGACTTTGCACCGGCCGCAAGCGAGTTGTCACCACCAACGATATTGACCTCCGGCTCCAGGGTCACTCCGAACCGCTCCCTGACTTCCTGTTGAATGTTCGCGGCAAGCCCGATCAGTTCATTGCCGGTTGCCTTGCCGTGGTTGACCAGGATAAGCGCATGCCGTTCATGGACACCCGCATCCCCCAGACGCTTCCCCCTGAAACCGCATTGGTCAATCAGCCATGCCGCTGGGATTTTTATCTGGCTGCCCGACGGATAGGATGGGATGTCAGAGTGGATACTACGCAGCGAATCAAATTGTTCGGCGGAGATGACCGGATTCTTGAAAAAACTACCCGCATTGCCTGTAATGGCGGGATCAGGCAGTTTGGATGCACGGATTTTGCGCACCGCCATGCTTACATCCCGAATACCGGGTTTGGTGATCCCCTCGGATGCGAGCACTTCCCTGATGTTGCCGTAATCCAGGTTTAACTCCGGTGATTTATTCAGTTTCAATGTGACATGGGTGATCAGGTATGTTCCTTTTTGTGTCGTCTTGAAGATGCTGTCGCGGTAACCGAACCGGCACATATCCCGATCGAAAGACTCGGGAATGCCACTTTCGAGGTTTATGGCATCCAGTGAAATAAAAGTCGACACCAGCTCGACGCCGTAGGCTCCGATATTCTGGATGGGCGCTGCGCCGGTCTGCCCGGGAATCATGGATAGATTTTCGAGACCGCCCCACCCCCGGTCCACCGTATATTTCACAAGGTCATCCCAGACGACACCGGCCCCGGCACACAGCACGACATGGCCGTCATCTTCGGATAGAACTTCAATTCCCGGTATGCTGTTTTTGATGATGAGTCCGGAATAATCCTGTGCAAACAGAACATTGCTGCCGCCGCCCAGGACATACCGTGTCTCCCTGTGAAAAACCGGGGTATCCATCAGTTTTAACATATCATCAGGCTGATGAATCTCAACCCAGAATGCTGCACTTGCATCCAGCTGGAAGGTATTATAGGGCTTCAGGGAGACCTTTTTCAGGATTTCAATTTGCGGAAGGGTGTTCAAGAAATGGAACCGGGATTGTGTGGTGGAATAAAAGATGTTGAAAAGGTATAAAGTTCTCTAACCAAATTCCGGGAAATTCGTAAAAATTCACATGCGGATGCGGGATGTATCAGCGTTATTAAAAAAGGTATTGTGCTGTCGTTTCGCAGGAAGTAAAAAGAAATTCGCGAGGTTTGCGAATGGAAAGCCTGCAAGTGCACTAATTGGATTGCAGGTCATGGTGAACGGGCTTAAGCGTTCATCATTATGGTGACGCGGGGATAATGTGGTATCAGAATATTTCCCGGTTTTTTCATCATTATCTGTTCAGGGGGTTAGCCATGGCTCTACCGAAGAAGAAAAACCCCGGTGACGATTTAAGAAAATATTATCTCATCAATCTGGAGATGGGTTTTATCATCTCTCTGCTAATCATGAACCTTCTGTTCCGGATTCAATTCAACTTTGAGTCTGAATCTGCCATAACGAAGGTGGATCAGGAGGTTATCAGCATGGAGGAGATTACCCGCACAGAGCAGGTGCATCGTCCTCCGCCGCCTCCGCGTCCGCCGGCTCCGCGTGCGGTACCGGATGACGAAATGGTGGAAGATGTGTATTTCGATCTGAGTACCGATTTTGACCTGGATGTGGCACTTGATCTTCCGGCACCGCCTCCGGCCATGCCGGCGGAAGAGGAAGATGAAATCGATAAAGCAACAGAAGTTTTTACCATTGTTGAGGACATGCCTGTTCTGATTGGAGGCGCAGGTGCCATTTATCAGTATTTGAAATATCCCGAGATAGCGCGAAGGGCGGGCATTGAAGGTCGTGTCATTGTCCAGTTCATCATCGATCAGGAAGGTAATGTCGTTGACCCGGTAGTTGTGCGCGGTATTGGCGGGGGATGTGATGAAGCGGCGCTGGAGGCAGCGAAGCACCTGAAATTTACACCTGGCCGGCAGCGCGGCCGCCCGGTAAAAGTACGGTATTCATTGCCGATTATATTCCGGTTGTCAAGTTAGGCGATGCTTTAGTAACATAATGCAAGATTGCATCTGCCGGATAACAAAAAAGGGCGACGAAACTAATCGCCGCCCTTTTGCTTTGTGGGGTAATAGCCGGATATAAATCCTCCGGCAGGATCGGGGTTTTAGAAGCGCTCAGGCTCCATTCCCCATTTGCTGGGGGAACGCCAGAGGCCGGAGCGCAGTAATTCACGCATGAAGAGGAACTCTTTGGGAAGCCTGTCGTACAGTTTGGAGAACAGCTCCTCGTGTCCGAGAACTTCTTGCTTCCAGATTTCACTGTCAACAGACATCAGGTCGCTGAATTCTTCTTCTGAGAAATCTTTAAGTCCGCGCCAGTCGATATCCTTGTAGCGGGGCATCCAACCGAGCGGGCTTTCCAGGGCAAATGCTTCTCCGCGGACACGTTCGACGACCCACTTCAGCACGCGCATGTTTTCGCCGAAGCCGGGCCAGATGAACTTGCCATTTTCGTCCGTACGGAACCAGTTCACACCGAAGATCCGCGGCGGGTTGGGAAGCTCACGACCTATTTGCAGCCAGTGGTTGAAGTAGTCGGCCATGTGATAGCCCATGAAGGGCAGCATGGCGAACGGATCGCGACGAACCTTGCCGAGCGTTCCGGCAGCGGCAGCGGTCATTTCGGAACCCATGGTAGCTGCCATGTAGACACCGAAGTTCCAGTTAACAGACTGGTAGACCAGAGGTACAGCGGTGCTTCGGCGGCCGCCGAAGATAAAAGCCTTGATAGGCACACCGGCAGGATCTTCCCACTGGGGATCGATCGACGGGCACTGCGCAGCAGGTGCGGTAAAGCGTGCATTCGGGTGTGCGGCCGACTTGCCGGAATTGGGATCGTATTTCTCGCCACGCCAGGTGGTCAGGTTTGCCGGAGCCTCCTTGGTCATGCCTTCCCACCATACGTCACCGTCTTCTGTAAGGGCACAGTTGGTAAAGATACTGTTTTTGCTGATGGAAGCCATGGCGTTGGGATTCGACTTATCGTTGGTTCCCGGTGCCACTCCAAACCAACCTGCTTCAGGGTTGATAGCGCGCAGACGTCCTTCCTTATCCTTCTTGATCCATGCAATATCATCGCCGATGGTAGATACTTTCCAGCCTTCCATCTCTTTCGGCGGAATAAGCATGGCAAAATTGGTCTTGCCACACGCACTCGGGAAGGCGGCAGCAACATAGGTTTTCTCTTTCTTGGGGGATTCCACACCAAGGATGAGCATATGCTCTGCCAGCCATCCTTCGTCACGTGCCATGGTGGAAGCGATCCGGAGTGCAAAGCATTTCTTGCCAAGCAGGGCGTTTCCGCCGTAACCGCTGCCGAACGACATGATCGAGCGCTCTTCGGGGAAGTGGGAGATGTATTTTTCCTTGTTGCAGGGCCAGGGAACATCTTTTTGACCCTCTTCGAGCGGTGCGCCAACGGAGTGCAGGCACTTGACATAGTGTCCGTCCTTGCCGAGGACATCCATTACTTTTTTGCCTATTCGGGTCATGATACGCATGTTGACCACTACGTAGGCCGAGTCGGTTATTTCCACACCGATATGGGAGATCGGGGAGCCGATCGGACCCATGCTGAAAGGGATGACATACATGGTCCGGCCCTTCATACAACCGTCATACAGCTTGTTGAGCGTGGCTTTCATCTCATCGGGATCCATCCAGTTGTTGGTAGGACCGGCATCCGATTTTCTCTTGCTGCAGATGTAGGTGCGGTCTTCAACGCGTGCCACATCAGAAGGATCCGAAAATGCGGCGAAACTGCCCGGGCGTTTTTTTTCATTCAGTTTGGTGAATGTACCGCCGTCTACGAGCAACTGACACAATCGGTCATTTTCCTCCTGGGTTCCGTCAACCCATTCAATGTTGTCGGGCTTGGTCAGGGCGGCAGTTTTTTCCACCCATTCAATAAGGTCTTTATGTTTAACCCACTCAGGATGTTTCATATGAGTACTCCAGTGATTATTGGTTTACAATATTGGCTTAATGCCATTAATAACGTCTGATTCATTCAGGTATCCCTTTCGGAAAGGCAGTCATACTTCCCGCACTGCATATCAGTCAAAGCTGTATTGCAAAATTGCAAAGATTACCGAACAGATTTTTTTGTGAATTTCTGAAGCTGAATGCAACCTAGTGCATTTAGCTATCTTTTTCAAAAACAATGATACGGATTGAATTTGAATATCATATTAAGAAACTCTTCAGCAATCTTTTTTATCAGAAATTGATGCAGGGAAATCTGATTAAACCGGAAGGAATACCTTGAACTCAGCACCTCCATCCTCGGCGTTTTTAACCCTTATTTTCCCACCGTGTTTCTGGATGATCTGTTGTGAGATGGACAGGCCGAGTCCCAGCCCGAAGCTGGTGGTTTTGTGCTTGGTGGTAAAATTCGGTTTAAAAATTTCACCGATAACCGATGATGGAATGCCCGGACCGTTGTCCTTGATGGAAACCCAGACATAGCGTTCGTCATGGCCGCACGAGATTACCAGCTCGCCGCGGTCCTGCATGGCATCGCAGGCATTGATGATCAGGTTGGTCCAAACCTGATTTACTTCACCGGTTATGACATCAATGGGGGGGATGTCTGAGAAGTTCAGAATAACATCGACTTTCTTCAGGCGGTTGGACAGTAGCAACAGAGTGTCGTTGAGTCCGTCCCGTAAATCCGCTTTTTCGTATTTCCCCTTATCCTGCCGGCTGTAGCTTTTCAAACTGGATACAATTTCACCGATTCTCTTGGTGCTGGACTGCAGGTTTTTCAGGAAATAGCCGCTCTCGTAGAAGAGGATCATTTTTATCAGTTCCGATCGCCGTGAGGAGTCAGGTTTTTCCCCAAGCTGTTCTTTTACAATCTCAAGGGCTTCGTCGCTCATTGAAGTCACTTTGCGTAGCAGGCTGCGTGGAAAATCGGGGTAGGCGGTTTCCAACTCTTTCAGTATTCTCCTTTGTTCCCCAGAATCACGTACCACCCGGCGCAAGCCGATACGGAAGAATTTGTCATATTGATCCCCCTGATCCGGGTTGGCATGCCGGATGATTTCCGGGAGATACTCCGTCAGATTTTCTGACGCCCGGAGCATTGCAGCAGCCGGATTGTTTATTTCGTGGGCAATTCCTGCAACCAGCTGACCCAGAGTCGCCATCTTTTCCTGGCTTATGAGTCGGTGCTGGGTCTCTTCAAGCTGCTTGAGTGCCTGCCGGAGATGGTTCCGCTCTTTTTCCAGGGTCTCGTTGATGCTTTCCAGTTCCACGTGGACCGATACGACATGGTGATAGCGATCAATCAGATTGCCAATTATGAGTTGTTGCGCCAGCAGAGCCACTTCGTCCCGGCTACGCTGCAATTCAAGGAAATCCTTTTCCTTCATTTTAATGGCCCTGCATGGGCTTGCCGCTACAGCCGTGGTAAGGACCGGCTCCCCGGTAACAAAGGAGATGAGGCCGACAAGCGCGCCCGGACGTAGCCAGTCAACGGTTATATTGCGTCCGTTGGGTGTTCTTTTGGATAACTGGACAGTACCTTCCAGAAGAATATAGACCGACTCATTGAAATCTCCCTCGCTGAAAAACTTGTCATCCTTGTCAAAGTCAAGCTCTTCGACATCAAAAGCCCGGGAAGCCTTCAGATATTTGGCGATCTGGCTGGTGATACGAGACGGGTCCTGCAACCAGTTTTTTGCAAAGTTTAAAATCATGGCGGATATATCTGAAAAAAGTCAAGCTCATTAACCTGCTGAACACTTTGGTTCGTGAACGGAATTGCTAACGGATCAGATTCCGGGTGCAGGCACGTGGTGATGCTCGTCGTTACTCGTCGCTGACATTGTGCCGGGTCCGGATATTCTCGGAAATTCTTTCGGCGTCAAGGGTGCTCATATAAGGCAGGAGATTTTCCTCCTCTTCAATAACAAAATCGGTAAGCAGCTTTACCGAGACTTCGAGAAGTTCCTCTCTGGACCATGGCTTGGAAATATAGTGATGCAGCCGGGCCTCGTTCAAGGCCCTGACGGTATCATCAAGTCCGGCCTGTCCGGTAAGCAGCACCTTGCGGGAGGTGTGCGTCCTATCGTTTTTGTGCAGTTCGATGAGCAGTTCCACCCCGTTGTCGCCCGGCAGAATATGGTCGCAGAGTATCAGTCCGATTTTTTTGCCGTCATCAAGCAGCTTTTCGATGACATCACGAGCCTCCTCGGCAGAGGTTGAGGTTTCCACAGGAAACTGCTCTTCAAGTTTTTCAAGGTCTCTGACCACTGCATCCAGCACTTCCTGTTCATCTTCAATACAGAGTATATAGATATCAGATCTTTCCATGGTATGGTTTTGCTGTTAAGTATTAATTTGTGACAAGGGGCCAGTAGAACATGGCATAGGCGAGGATGAGCATGACCCCCACAATGCCGATGATCACACCCACTTTGGCCATATCTTTGGTTCTGATGATGCCGGTGGACATGGCAATGGCGTTGGGAGGAGTGGAGATGGGTAATGCCATCGCCAGACTGCATGCAACCGCAATAACGATGCCGGTGATGAGCAGATTAAAGCTGTCGCCCATGACTCCCGAGGTATGAAGACTGATGACCAAAGGCATCAGAAGAGTCGCCGTCACCGTGTTGGAAAGGAAATTGGACATGCCCACGGCAACAATTCCAAAGACAAGAATCAGAGTGATGTAACCCATGGCACCCCAGTCAAAACCGGAGATCATCCAGACAGCCAGTCCGGTTTTGTCCATGCCGATGCCCAGTGATATGCCGCCGGCCATGAGCCAGAGAACATCCCAGGGGAGATTGCGAATATCACTTTTTGAGAGAATGCTTCCGGTTACCAGGGCGGCCACAGGCAGGAATGCAACCATGCTGCTGGGAATGCCGTGCATGTTTTCAGTGATCCAGAGCAGGACAGTCGCACCAAATATCACATACAGGCCGATCGCTTTGGGTGACAAATTCAGTTTTCCCTTCAAATTCAGGTTGAAGCGGTCCACACTTGGCGGGAAAAAAGCCAGCAGCAGCCACCAGGCAAAAATGAGCATCATGACCACCAATGGTGCCGCAACAATGATCCAGTCGGTGAAGGAGATGGATTTGCCGTATTCAGTCAGCGCCGCTATAACGATGGCGTTGGGCGGTGTTCCTATAGGTGTGGCGATGCCGCCGATATTTGCCGCAATCGGTATGGAAAGTGCCAGTCCGAATTTGAAACGGTCGCCGGGCTCAAGCTGCGCGATGATGGGCAGAATTACAGTTACCATCATGGCGGCGGTGGCTGTGTTGCTCATGAAAGCTGAAAGTGCGGCGGTCACAAGCATCAACCCGAGAATGATAAAACGGGGTTTGGAGCCGAATGGTGACAGCAGGTAGCGCGTGAGATTTTTATCCAGATTGTACTTTACCGAGGCTTCTGCGAGCATGAATCCCCCGAGGAAGAGGATGATAATCGGGTTGGCCAGGGTTCCAATGTAGTCGGTGTAGCTGTTGGGTATGTAGTTGACAAGGCGGTGCTTTGTGTTGGTGACAATGGCCTGGTCAGCTGAAAGCTCTTCGCTCCGTATAATAATGTGCTGACCGTTTCGCTCAACGATTTCCACCGGAACGGCTTCTGTTTTACCTGGTTCGGTGACCACAAGCACGGTCTGGTCATCCAGAAGAGCGCCGGAAGGTATCTGCCAGGTGTGTTCCCGCAGTTCCACCGGCTCGCTGGCCGGCAGCTGGGCATCCATATACATAGGTCCCTGGGCGCTCAGCAAAAGAATTTGCAGGAAGATGACCAGCATGGAAGTGGCGTAGATAGGGATGGGCTCAAACATCCAGAAGACCGCCGCCATGATGAAAATACCGAGTCCGATCTGGCCGGCAAACGAGAGCGATCCGAGAGGCAGCAGAAAAGGCAGTATCAGCCCGAAAATGCCGAGAAACAGTCCGGTGATTTGTGTGGGGGTCAGTCCCGAATAACCCGATTTCATATTGGTATAAATCGTTAAAAATATGTGTTTTTGACGTTAGTGCAATAGTACGCTTTCTATTTGAATGAAATATGAAGCGTTAAATGAGACATCGGCTGACCCCGGATTGGAGCGATGCTTAGGGAATGGTGCATATGGAAATGGCGCATGCGCACAGGTGCATATCAACGATTTGTGTATTTGATGTGTATTTTTTTTAGAATTTTACAGTATTTGGTGGTACATTTACAGAGCGTTTAACCAAGGTATATCAAAAGGATATTCTGAGAATATTTCCTGTCGGACAGCATTCAAACGTACGTCAGTAAATTATTGATCACTGATTAATAGCTGTCCGGGGTATCCGGCAGAGCCATGGATATTATTATTCTGTATGACTTTGTCCTCAAGCAGATACCTTTCAGGAAGTTAATAACTACAATCGGGTAATACTATGATGAAAAAAGTGAAATACGTTTATATTTTCGGTGGCGGGAAGGCTGATGGCGACCGCACAATGAAGGAGCTGCTTGGGGGGAAAGGAGCGAACCTTGCCGAGATGAGCCGGACCGGACTGCCGGTGCCTCCGGGCTTGACCATTACCACCGAAGCATGTGACCATTATTACAAGAACAAAAAGCAGTGGCCAGAAGGACTGGAACAGCAGATTCGTGATGGAATTGCTTTTCAGGAAGAGCAGATGGGAGCGAAACTGGGTGACCCCGGAAACCCGCTTCTTTTGTCTGTCAGATCCGGTGCGGCAGCATCCATGCCGGGGATGATGGATACGGTGCTGAATCTTGGACTCAATGATACCGTCGTTGAGGGACTTGCCGAGAAAACCGGTAATGAACGTTTTGCATTTGACAGTTACCGGCGGTTTATCGATATGTTTGGCGGAGTGGTGATGGGCGTTTCCCATGATCATTTCGAAGAGGCCATGGAGAAATTGAAGTCCGAGAAAGGGGTGGAAGCTGATACCGATCTCAACGCTGCAGATCTGCGGGAGCTGGTCGACCGGTTCAAGGCGATTTATCGCAAGGCAACCGGTTTCATGTTCCCATCGGATCCCATGGAGCAGCTTCGTTATGCCATCAATGCCGTATTCGGATCCTGGAATGCTGACCGTGCTGTCAAGTACCGCCAGATCAACAAGATCACAGGTCTGATTGGTACCGCGGTCAATATTCAAGCCATGGTTTTCGGTAATATGGGTGATACCAGCGGTTCCGGTGTGCTCTTTACACGCAACCCGAGCACCGGCGAGAACAAACTCTATGGCGAGTACCTCAAAAACGCTCAGGGTGAAGACGTAGTGGCGGGGATACGAACACCCAAAGACATTTCCGAACTGAAAAATGATATGCCTGATGTGTACGATAAACTGGTGAAGTACACGCAAAAGCTTGAGAAAGCATATGCGGATATGCAGGACATCGAGTTCACCATCCAGGAAGAAATGCTGTTTATTCTCCAGACCCGGAATGGAAAGCGAACCGGTGCCGCGGCGCTGAAGATTGCCGTTGATTTTGTGGATGAAGGGCTTGTTAACGAAGAGGTGGCAGTCAACCGGCTGGTATCCACAGGTCAGCTCGACCAACTTCTCCACCCGCAATTCGATGAAAAAGCCATTAAGGACAAAAAGGCGATCGGCACCGGTCTGCCCGCTTCTCCGGGCGCTGCTGTCGGCCGGGTTTATTTTACACCCCAGGAAGCCGAAGAAGCGCATCTGACAGGGGAAAAAGTGATTCTTGCGCGTATAGAAACAAGCCCAGATGATGTCGGTGGCATGCATGCAGCCGAAGGTATTCTTACTTCACGCGGGGGGATGACCAGTCATGCCGCTGTGGTTGCCCGTGGATGGGGGAAACCATGTGTGGTTGGATGCGCTGATATCGTCATTAACTACAAGACAAAATCAATGACGGATGGAAAACAAACCATCAAGCAGGGCGACTGGGTATCCATTAACGGTACCACCGGCGAGGTCATACTTGGCCAGCTGCCGCTGACGCCGCCTGAAATGAGTGATGACTTCCTGAAGTTTATGAAGTGGGTCGACAAGTTTCGCACTATGAAGGTCCGTACCAATGCCGACCGGGGCGAGGATGCACGCAAAGCCAGGGAGTTCGGCGCTGAGGGCATCGGCCTTTGCCGCACGGAACACATGTTCTTTGAAGGTGAGCGTATTGTAGCTGTTCGCCGTATGATCATGAGCAACGAAGAGAAGGATCGTCGCGCTGCACTCAGCAAGCTCCTTCCGTACCAAAAAGAAGATTTCAAGGAGATTTATGAAGCACTTGACGGGCTTCCGGTTACCATCCGGCTTCTCGATCCGCCGTTGCATGAGTTTCTTCCGCATGATGAGAAGGATATCAAAGCACTTGCCGAGCAGCTTGGCATGAGTTTTGAAAAGGTGAAAAGCCGTGTCTCTGTTCTGTCGGAAGCCAATCCGATGCTGGGACATCGTGGCTGTCGTCTGGGAATAACATTCCCGGAGATCACCGAGATGCAGACCCGCGCCATCATTGAAGCGGCCATTGAAGTGCAGGAAAAAGGTACCAAAGTGTTTCCTGAAATCATGGTGCCCCTTATCGGATCGGCCGAAGAATTTGAAGATCAGAAGGCCGTGATTAAATCAACGGCAGAAGAAGTTTTCAAAGAGACCGGAAAGAAGGTGAAATATCTTATCGGTACCATGATTGAGGTGCCCAGGGCGGCATTGACAGCCGACACCATCGCACCACTGACTGATTTCTTCTCGTTTGGAACGAATGATTTGACACAGATGACGTTTGGATTCAGCCGTGATGATATCGGCAAGTTTCTGCCCGATTACCTGGAGAAGAAAATCCTCTTGCAGGATCCGTTCCAGACACTGGACCAGAATGGCGTAGGCAAGCTTGTTTCCGAAGCTGTAAGGCTGGCGAAAAAGGTAAAACCGGATATCAAGCTTGGAATCTGTGGCGAACATGGGGGAGATCCAGACTCGATTGCATTCTGCTATAAGCAGGGTTTGAACTATGTTTCCTGTTCACCGTTCCGTGTGCCTATTGCCCGTCTGGCGGCGGCACAGTCGGCCATTCGCGGGAAAGCATGACAGCTGCACAAAAGCTCTGACAGGTTTTCAAGCATCGCTGTTGCAGAGATACCCGGTCATAGCGGTAGAATAGCAGTATCAAATGAATCAGCACATTCCACAAGCGGAGTGTGCTGATTTTTTTTGTCTTGCAGGCATATTGCTGTATTACTTTAATAAATGTAAAAATCTGGCATTGTGTAGCAATAGTCGTCCAGAAAAGTATTGTAAAAATAATAGCAAAAAGAATTATCATGAAATACATACATTAAAGGGGGTTTTAAATAGAAAATCGAGAGCATCGAGAGCATCGTGATAAATATTCTCTTTTTTTGAATTATAATCCGAATTCTTATGTTTACTCAATTATTAGTAACAGGTTTTACGAGAATCAAATCGTTTGTACGTTAGATTTATAAAAAAAATTATGCTTTATAAATTCAATGATAATAAAAAGATAACTCTTTAAATCAGAATAAAAAAAACGAGTCCTAATTATAACCATTAAAAGAAAAATAGGAGTAACAGTTATGAAGTCAGTTACACAGTTTTTTCTTGTCACAGCACTAGTAATCATGCCGGTATTTGGCGCTCAGGCAGTTAACCCCGATGTAAGGGATGATGGCGCCGGACTCGGCCTGTTAACAAACACTCTGTTAACAAACACATTGGCGCCGAGTTCGGCATTCAGCAGCACAAATAGCGCTGCAGCAACCGATACCCGGGAACCCTCCCTGCATGTTGGTGGGGCGGTCAGGTACAACCTGCTGCTCAGCAATTATGAGGAGGGAATCAACGCCAACAGCGGAGCCTTCACCTTTGACACATGGCGCATCAATGTAGTATATGACAATCCGGGTGGAATCGGGCTTAACTTTGAATATCGATTCTATCCGACCTTCGGCACCCATTTCGTCAAACAGGGGTGGCTGGATTATTCGCTTAGCGAGCAGACCGAACTTCAGCTTGGTGTAACCCAGGTACCTTTCGGGAATCTACAGTACAATTCCAACAGCTGGTGGTTCAGCCTGGCATATTACGTCGGTCTGGAAGACGATCATGACATGGGACTCAAGCTGACCCATACTACGGACAAATTCCAGCTGGATCTGGCTTATTTCTATCAACCCGAGCCGGAAGGACCTCCGGCCCAGTTTGGTGTGGGCGGAGCCGGCCGGTATTCCTATGATATCATACCAGGCGGCAATGCCAGCCTTACCGAAAGAAACCAGTTCAATGTTCGTGGAGCCCTATTCCTCGATAATGGAGAGGTGGGCGCTTCGGTTCAATACGGCCAGCTTTACAGCACGGCTCTGGATCAATTCGACAACCGGTTTGCCGCTGCCGTTCATGGCAATTTCAATTTCGGCAATTTCAACGTCAAGCCCCAGTTCCTGTATTACAGCATGGACGCCGTCGACAATAACGGCCGGGATTTGAGCACGGTTAATATGGGTGCCTACGGTATCCCGTATGAGGTCTCCACGGAAGCCTGGATGGCCACCCTCGGTCTTTCCTACTCTATGGATGTGGATATCGG
>SLKA01000082.1 GCA_007134845.1 Balneolales bacterium | reverse complement strand
CTTTTTCAGAACAGATTTTCTGCCGCGTTCGTCTAGAGGCCTAGGACGCCGCCCTTTCACGGCGGTAGCACGGGTTCGAATCCCGTACGCGGTACATCGTTAATTGATTGTTGATTGTTGATTGATTATTGTTGATTATTGTTGATCACGGAGCCCATAGCTCAGTCGGTTAGAGCGCCAGGTTGTGGCCCTGGAGGCCGTGGGTTCAATTCCCATTGGGCTCCCTCCTTATACATGCCGCGTTCGTCTAGGGGTCTAGGACGCCGCCCTTTCACGGCGGTAGCACGGGTTCGAATCCCGTACGCGGTACCCGGCAAAAGCCCGGTTTCTTCGGAGATCGGGCTTTTTTTCTTTTTTTTCAATCAACTTTCCTTCTCTCTCATCCGTGCTCAATATCTTTTCTGCCAGTCAATGGTCACCATTCAAAACCATAAAAGCCCCGATCCGGAAAAGTGGCATTCTTAAAAAACGGGAACCGGTATCCCGTCATAAAACCCTGTTGCAGGTGGATCAAGGATGTTTTCAACATTTCCGGTATTTCGGTTGATCCATACTTCAACGACAGGTGATTTATGGATTGCCCGTAGCAGTATCCGGCGCCCGTCAGCTGTTTGTCCCGGACCAAAATGTGCGATGGTGAATATGATTTTGAAGCGCGTCTGATCCAATTTATGAGGCGACTGGTGTCCGGGTGTTTGTCCTTCTGGTATGTACATGGGCACTTCGGAGACCAGCAGATCTGCAGGCATCACATAATTAATAAATCGATGATCCGGATGATCATATTGAGCCAGGTATGCCATAACTTCAGGATCATTTTTTGTATCAACAGCCAGCATTTCCAGTTCAAGCAGGTCCATGCGTCCCACGGAAAGATACACTTCCTTCCCGGTCTCATACGCATATACACTCTTCACGGAATAGATGTGAAGTGCCCGGGCAAACAGAAATGATGATGCGAGTACAACCAGGTAGAATCCAAATCCAATTGCCAATTTCAGTCCGGCATTTTGCACCCGGCCTGAAGTTTGCAGCCATGGCATCTTCCAAAATAAACGACCGAAATCGAATGGAAGAAACATACCGGTATTTTGCATATAGGCGCCATATTCCGGATACGATCTGAGACAGATGCGTTCTTCCAACCTGGCCAGAAAATAATAGGCAAAGCAAATGGTGACAAATCCAAACAACACCAGATAGCGGGGCCACAACAGAACCATACCAAAACCGGCTATCATGAGGGCAAGATACTGCGGGTGCCGGATGCGACGATAGATACCTGTTGCTACGGCGCCTCTTTTCAACAACTTGTTCCGGTAAATCTGAACAGCCCCGAAAACGAATGCAATCAGTCCTCCTGCAAAAAGCAGTGCCCCGATGGTCTCATGCCAGCTGATAACCCATGATTTCGTATCAAAAACCACATGCGGCATAAAAAATCCGATCAGCCAGCTGGTTGATTCTGAAAGATTCAGAAAATGAAGACCAGGACCATAAACACTATACAGATAAGCGGCAAAGGGGCTGAACATGTAAAAAAACTCAAACGCAATCAGTCCGTAAAACAGAGAGCTAGCCCATATCGCGCTTTTTGTGACTTTGTTACTGATTCTGCCCTTCATACTTCCACTTTCACTGCATCTATCACTCGCACGCTCATCTGCTCTTTCAATGCCCATAAAGCTGTTTCTGTCAGCATCTCTTTCATTAAAGGCATTTTCGCTTTCATCAGACCGTGAGCCTTGGCTATCATTAATTTTCGGCATCATTTTTTTTGGTATCGTTATTCATATCGTTTCCGCAGTTTTATATAAATAATCTAATACCACATTCGGCTGGATGCATTGACCTATATCAAGAACTCCTTTTTTTCTTATGCGGCTCAGCGATTCCGGAGTAATACCCAAAAAGGATGCAATCATGTGTTGCCTGACTCTTTTCTCAAAGCCAGGATATTGTTCCAGAAATGATTGGTATCGCTGCCCGGCATCCAACAACAAAAGTTCACGCTCCCGGCGAACTTTCATCAAATACCCTTTTTGGAGCAACGCGATGAGAAATTTGTCCCAGGAGGGGTGATCGTTCATCAGCAATTGAAATTCGCTGAAAGACACGGCTTCCACGACAGAATGCTCAAGCGACTCTATGGTGTAATAAGATGACTTTCCCTCAAGTATGGCATCATTTGCACTTAGTACCGATCTTTCGCTAAAGAAACCTTTTGTAAATTCCGCTCCGTCCTGATTGGTATAAAAAAACCGGAACAACCCTTTAACAACGAATGCGAGCATATCGGGTGAAGACCCTTCCCGGATAAAAAACTCACCTTTCTTGTACTGTCTCTCTGTCACCAAAGCTGAAAACTGTCTTGCCTGCTCAACCGGTATCTCTGTTATTGAGAGAATGAAATCAGTAAATCGTTTGGAATCAGATTCTGACATTGCTCTTTTTCTGACTTTTTTCAGAATATGATCAGTAATTGTTTTATATGCAATGACCAGCATTTTTGCCGACTCTGCTGCATACGAAATCTGTTTGCCTCATTAGGCTGCATGACATCATGTAACTTTGCTAAATGATGCGACTGCTGTTTCTTTCCTCATTTGCCTGTTTGGTTCTGGTATTAGAACCGGTTTCCGGCTCAGGCGGGACGCCGGGCAATGCCGAGGATTCCGGTTCCACGCTCGTTGTCGCCTTTCCGGTCCAGCCACATCAGGGTCACACCGGGCAGCAGCGTCAGCAAGTAATAAAATGGAAGCCACAGCAGGGTGATCATCCCGAAACGTGTGAACCAGAGCATCGGGATCTTGATGAGCATCACCCAGGCGCGGTGCCCCCATTTGCCGTAGGAATAGTGCAGAGAAACCGGTTCAAGTCCAGATTTTGCGAGCTTCTCCGAAAGGTCCTGCTTTGAATAGCCGGCACGAGCGTGCTCATACACAAAAAACTCATCCTCCCCGGCGTCTTCTTCGGAATAATGGGACGGGGAATGCATGATGAAAACACCGCCGGGACGCAGCGCCTTGCGGATGCGTGTCATCACGGCGACATCCTCTTCAATATGCTCCAGCACATCCACGCACAGGGCAAGGTCATACGATTCCGAAGGGAGTTCATCGGTGACAAGGTCCACTTGGCCGAAACGGATCCTGCCATCGCCGATATCCTTTTTAAAATAGTACCGGCAGTCATCCAGATAATCCTCCTTGATATCCAGGGCGTGGATTTGCGCATTGGAAAATGACCGAAGTATGAACCGGTCATACTGCCCGAATCCGCTGCCCGCATCCAGTATTTCCCATTTCGAAAGTTTTGAAAACTGCTTCCGATAGTATCGGCGGAGTGCTGACCGGACATACCAGCTCCTCAGGAAAAAAAGGTCCAATGTTTTGTAGAACATCGTGCGCAGAAAGCGCGATCGGCGTATCCATCGGGCGAATTTATCCTTGGTCGGATCGTAGGCAATCTTGCTCATGAACCTATGCCCCGCTCTTCTGGGATTCGCGCGGATCTGACCCGGCAAAGTCTCCGGCAGCCGTTGACTTTGTTCTGTCGGAAGGGAAAGTCCGGTCAGCCGGATCGAATCCTGCAGTATCACTGATATTGACGGGATCACCTCCGGTATCCACCCGGTTCTGGTTGAAGATCTCCCCGAGAAATCCGATGGCAAAAAGCTGCACACCGAGTATCAGGAACAGAATTCCGAAGAGAAACAGCGGCCGGCCTGACAGATATACTTCAAAAAACAGGCGCATGACGGTCATGTAGATGGTGATGCCGCCGCCGATCAGCAGAAACAGCGTGCCGATGCCCCCGAAAAAGTGCATCGGGCGTTTCATATAGCGACCAAGGAACAACAGGGTGAGCAGATCGAGGAAGCCTTTAATAAACCGTGAAAGTCCGAACTTTGGAACACCATGTTTGCGGGGATGATGCTGTACGACCTTCTCATCAATCCTGGTGAACCCTTCCTGCTTGGCCAGATATGGGATATAGCGATGCAATTCGCCGTAAAGCGTGAGATGGCGAACCACCTCACCGCGGTAGAGTTTGAGTCCGCAGTTGAAATCGTGCAGCTTAATGCCGGTGGTCAGCGATGTCACATAGTTGAAGAACCGCGACGGGATGGTTTTGCTGATGGGGTCGAAGCGCACTTTTTTCCATCCGCTCACCAGATCGAGGTTCTTCTCCTCCAATATGCCGATCATGAGCGGCACCTCGGCGGGATCGTCCTGCAAATCGGCGTCCATGGTGGCTATGTACTTACCGCGCGCTTTCCGGAAGCCCTGCTGAAGTGCCGGACTCTTGCCGTAGTTCCGGCGAAACCGGATGCCTTTGATGTTTGGCGAAACCCGGGACAGCGATTCGATCTTTTCCCAGGATCCGTCGTTGGAGCCGTCATCCACCAGGATCACTTCATATGTCCAGCTTTCCGACAAGGCCTGATGGATGCGATCCGTAAGTTCCTGGAGGGAATCAACTTCATTGAGGAGAGGCACGACCACACTTATGTCGGGGTTCGTGCCTGTTTTACTTTTACCCAAAATTCTTATTATTTATTTGCTATTATGAATGTTATAGTAATCACAAATATCTGAAAACTGAAATAAACAGATGCAAAAACTCTATTACACCATCGGTGAGGTTTCCAGGCTGACCGAAGTGGAGCCGCATGTACTCAGGTACTGGGAAACACTCTTCCCTGAACTGACACCTGTCAAAAACCGTGCAGGAAAACGGGTTTACAAAGAAAATGAAATTCAGGTGATTCTGACACTGAAGGAACTCATCCAGCAGAAAAAGTATTCCACGGCCGGCGCCCGCAAGGTGCTGAGAGAACAAAAAAAGGGTTCCCGCGATAAAGATAAGGAAGAAACGATCGCCCTGCCCGTCGAATTAACGCAGGATTTGAGCCGTGTTCGTGTTTTTCTGAATGATCTGCTCAAGAAGATCTGAATTTTATTGGGTGTGATACCGGTGATTGTGCGCTACCACTTGAAACTTCCTGCATAAAAAACAGCTTATAAATGACTCTGAGTTCAGCACAATTCGACAATTTCCGTCTGTTTACAATGGAAACAGGAACCTTCCGCCTGGATGGCGGTTCAATTTTCGGGGTGGTTCCCAAGACGCTCTGGGCACAGCATGTTGCGTGTGATGAGCAGAACAGGATCCAGCTTACCGCCCGTGTTCTTCTGATCCACTCCACTTCCAGCGGCCGGGTTTACCTGATTGATTCCGGCATCGGCCACAAGTTCAACGAAAAGTTTTCAAAGATATACGGACTTGATTTTTCGGGACATACACTGATGTCATCTCTGGAATATCATGGGTTTCAGGCCACTGATATCACTGACGTGGTCTTTACGCATCTTCATTTTGATCACTGCGGCGGAGCTGTGCTGCGCAATTCCGAAGGGGAATCTTCTCTTGCGTTTCCGAAAGCGCGTCACTGGGTGCATCAGGAACAGTGGAAGAACGCGCGTAATCCGAATGAGCGGGAAGCGGCGAGTTTTCTGCCGGAAAACCTGGACCCGCTTGAGGCATCCGGCCAGATCCACCTTGTGGAAGACGGTCATCAATACGAACCGGATTTCACCATTGAGGTGGTGGATGGACACACACCGGGTCAGCAGCTGCCTCTTCTGTCATCCGGAGACCGGAAGCTGCTCTTTGCCGCTGACCTTCTTCCCACGACGGCTCATCTTCCTCTGCCCTGGGTGATGGGGTTTGACACGCGCCCTCTTCTCACGCTGGAGGATAAAAAAAGGGTCTTTGCCCGGTGCATCCATGAAAACATACTGCTCTATCTGGAGCACGATCCGTATCACGAGCTGATTGCGCTGGGAAATTCCGCACATCGTCCAAACATCACCTGGGCGGGAACACTCGACGATCTGTGACGGTTATCCTCTGGCAGGCATACTAACCTTCCGTGTTCATCGTAACGTATGGGAGGATTGTCCAAAGCTTGCATCCGCAGATGGCGTCACATACAGGCAGTTGGCGTCACATGCAGAAGTACACCAGCATATTCCTAACATACTCCTGATACATTCCTGAATCCATTTCCGGGCATTCCATGTCAAAAAATCTCCGCATCAGCACGGTTGAAAACCTTTTCCGATCCTGCCACAGCGCCCTGCGCAGGCGATACCGGACGGCCACCTTTCTGGGTGGAATCTCTGCAGTATTCGGGACGTACTTTCTTTTTTTACTGTCTGAGCAGTGGTTTTATTTTTCTCCCTTTGTCAAGGGAGCTTTCTGGCTTTTGGTGCTGCTGTCCGGCGTTTTGACGGGTTGGCTGATCCGAAAATATTATTCCGTCTCACCTTTTACTGCATTCTACCGCAGGGCAGCCGACGATATCGGCCTGCCCGGCATACGTCACATACTTGATCTCTCACACAGCCGGTATCCTGCCGATTCCGGATTTACACAGGCAGCGGTGGAACAGAACCTCAGGCAGATCTCACGTCAGGATCCTGAGGACAAAATCAACCGGTACCGTGAGCAGCATCCTGTTTCCGGGATCATGAAACGTACGGTTTTGACCTCGGTGACCGGAGTTCTTCTGCTTGCATCCGCGCTCTTTTTCCTGGAAGGAGCCTTCCACCGCAGCAACACATTCTGGGTTTCCTACCAGCGGCCGATACCGTTTGAATTTACAATCACCCCGGGTGATACGACCATAGAGCAGGGATCATCGTTCCAGGTAGCCGTCCGCTTTGATGGCGCCGCTCCCGATCAGGTGCGGCTCGGACTGCGCTCGCATCAGGAACACCAGCCGCGCATCCAGGGAATGATGCGCCAGGATGAACACACCTTCTACTCCCGGGAGGCTGAGTTGTTTGAAGATGCCGAGTTTTTTGTGGAGATGGACGGTTATCGCACCGATACGAAACATGTGCGTGTCGAGCTGCTGCCAAGGCTGCAGGATTTGACCGTGACCGCATACCCACCTGATTATACCGGACTGAAAGTTGAGACCTTCACTTACCCGTTCAACCGGATGGAAGCCGTGGCCGGTTCGGAACTGGAACTCCATGCCCGATTAAACAAACCGTTTCAGGACCTCCGGTTGATCGCGGAAAACAGCGGAGACACCCTTTCGATTGTGCCGGACTCAGTGATCACAGCTCGGCTCACCGCTGCTGAAGACGAGCGGTTTCATTTCATGATGCGCGATGAGTTCGGCCTTGTGAACAGCAATCCCTTCCAATTCCGGCTGTCGGTAATACCTGATCAGCCGCCTTTCGTTGAAATTCTGAGTCCGGAGTCCCGAATCAACGGCTTTATATCCGAAACATTACCCATGCTATACGAATATGAAGACGATTTCGGGTTTACGGCAGTCCGGCTTTCGTACCGGCTTCACAAGGCCTTTGTGAACGTTCCGGTGGAAGGCTCCGTCTCTTTGCCGGTGCCGTCACGTGTACGCGGACTTGCCGAGTTTGACTGGGATGTGAGCAGCATGAACCTGAGTGCAATGGATCGCCTGGAGTACTGGATCGAAATCACCGACAACAACGAGATCGACGGATACCAGACCACCCGCTCATCAACCCATATCATCGAAATTCCCTCACTGGCATCGCAATTTTTTGACCAGGATGAAAAGGAGGAGCAGATTGAAAACCGGTTTTCGGAAGTGGAGGAATCCTATCGCCGCATGCAGGAGGATCTTGAGCGGCTGCGCGAGGAGATTCGCACGCGTCCTGACGAGGAGTGGGAGCAATCGCAGCTGATTGAGGAAATAAGCGAGCAGCGCAGCGATATTGAAAAACAGATCGAGGAGCTCCGGAAGGATTATGATGAGCTGACCCGCGACATGGAGGAACAGGGGATGATGTCCGAGGAAACCGTCGAACGATACAAGGAGCTTCAGGATCTAATGAGCGAAATTGACGACCCGGAGATACTGGACCTGCTTCGCGAGATGCAGGAAAACTTCAGCCAGATGGATCAGAGTCAGCTTCGCGAGCAGCTCGATCAGATTCAGTTCAACGAGGAGCGGTACCGGGAACGGCTCGAGCGCACCCTTGAGCTTTTCAAATCCCTGAGGCTGGATGCAGACCTGGACCGGATGTCCAAAATGCTGGAAGACATGGCCCGCCAGGAGGAAGCGCTGTCCGGGCAGGAGCAGTTCGGTGAAGAAGAGGTGCGACAGCAGGAACAGATTCGCGAGCAGATGCAGAACCTGTCCGACAAAATTCAGCAGCTCCCTGAAAAAAGTCCGCAGCGCCGCATGGAACAGATGGAGCAGATGAGTGATGAGATGCAACAGCAGATGGAGGACATGGACCGGAGCCTGCAGGAGAATATTGAGCAGATGCAGGATGAAGGGGGTGAACCGTCGCAGATCCGTCAACAACAGCAGGATATAAGCCGGCAGATGGGCCAGATGGCACAATCCATTTCTGACATGCGTTCTCAGATGCAGCAGCAGGCGATATCGGTTAACCTGCAGGCGCTTCGGTACATACTTGAGACCCTGATTCTTCTGTCGGAAGAGCAGGAGGATGTGACCAGACGAACCTCCGACCTTGTATCCAACAGTCCGGGATTCATCGAGCAGGCACGCCGGCAGCGCAACATTGCCAGACAGTTTGACATGATCACCGACTCGCTGTATCGCGTTTCCGCTGAAATCCCACAGTTTTCCAATATGATCAACGATCGCAAGCATCAGGTGCAGCGCCACATGCAGCGGGCTCTATCGTATCTTATTGAGCGTGACCGGCAGCAGGCGACCACACAGGAACGCACTGCACTGGGCGGACTTAACGAGATCGGCACCCTGATAGCGGATCTGCTGGACCAGCTCAACGACATGCAAAACTGTTCGGACGGCGAAGGCGGAATGAGCATGCAGCAGATGATGGAGCAGCTACAGAACATGTCGCAGGACCAGCAACAGCTCAACCAGCAGATCCAGGATTTCATCAATGACATTCAGGGTGAGCGATTGTCTCAGGATCACATGGAACGGCTGGAGCAGATGGCACGGCAGCAGAACGAGATACGCGAGCAGATGAGGCAGATCCAGAGACGAGGCGGACGTGAAGGGGACCGCCTGATGAGCGAGATGGAGCGTCTGGCTGAGCAGATGGAAGATGCGATCAATGACCTGAGAGGCGGATCGACCGACGAGCTGATGGTAGAACGTCAACAGAATATTCTCTCACGAATGCTTGAAGTTGAAGAGTCGGTTCATAAAAGAGATGAGGATGAGGATGAGCGGCTGGGCGAAACGGCCGGCGAATACGATCCGCGCAATGTGCCGGATATGACCATGGAGGAGTTGCGCCAGCACATCCGGTCAGGTGCCGATCAGACCATATACACCCGTTTCCGGGAGGATTATCGCCAGCTGATCGAGCGCTATTTTGAGCTTCTGGAGGAGTATCTCGAAGAGCCGGATATCCGATCTCAGCGCTAATGCCAGTACCGTACGGCCAGAGTTACTTCCTGGTCCTGTTATCTGTTATGATGGTCTGATAAGCCTCCAGCACGCCCATGGTTGCCTCGCCATTCATGACTCTTGAGCGTTTCCTTACTTCTTTGATCGCATTTGCCGGTGCAAATGGCGCACCGACCCAGTCAAGTGCCATCAGATCGCCGGTTGAATCCCCGATATAGGCGATTTCATCGGCCGGGATACCATTGCGTTCTGCAAAAAACTGCAATCCGGAGACTTTGTTGCATGCTTTCACAATAATATTGACCGAAACACCGGTCTGGTGCACTTCGAATTCAGGATACTCCGCTTCAATTTTTCCCCTTGCAATCTCGTACACTTTGCTGATCTCTTCCACATCGGTATGGACCATGCCCACATCGGTATGCTTGGTGAATTCAAGCATTACACCGGGAAACTGTGGCAGAACATCATTGGCAAACCAGGTTCTGATCTCCCGGGATTTCTTTGCAATATCATCTGTAAAATGGGGAGACCAGGTAAGCTTATTGGTGAGTGGATGGAAAAAACCGCCACCGCTTTCAAAAATGATGGTATCACGGATGCCCATCCACTGTGCAACAGCTTCAGCGTAGGGCAGCGGCCGGCCTGTGCATAAGCTGAGCGCCGGAACAAACTCATCCTTCCCGCTTTGAATCTGAAGTTCCCGGATCCGGGTGATTGATTGCCAGTCAGGTGTTTCAAAAGGATAGGTAAGGCATCCGTCCAGATCCAGAACAAAAAATTTGATCATGGTACTTCTTTGTTTTGCTTTCGTGATACATCCGGTTTGTAACCCGGAATCAACAGAACTCCAAGGAAACAAAGCAGCGAAAAAATGGCGGGAATATAGTACCGGTTTTGATATCGGGTGATCTCTTCTGTTGCGAATGTACTGCGGTCCAGACGATCCAGCTGGCGAATGAAACCTTCGATATTGTGGGCGGTGCGTGAGATCTGAAAATACTGCCCCCCGGATAAATAAGCCATTTCCTGAAGGGTCTCCGGGACCAGCCGGGTCGTTACGACACGTTCGTTCCGGTCACGGTGAAAATCCCTGAACACTCCGGTATCCGGATCGGTGACCGGTATCCTCCCTCCTTCCTCGGTGCCGACTCCAACCGTGAAGATATAGACGCCCATGTTCAACAGTTGTTGAAACGGCTCCTGGAAGCGATCGAAATGGTCTTCCCCATCCGAAAAAATAATCAGGACCCGGGCCGGATTTCCTTCTGCCCGATCCGAGGACTCGAAAGCAGAAACAGCTTCACGAAACAACGGCTGAAAGTCAGTCGTTGTGGACGGCATGATGCCCGGTTCCGCAATATCCAGAAACATTTTAAATGCTGCATAATCTGTGGTGAGTGGACAGTGGAGCATGGCATGGCCGGTGAAGACAAGGAGCGCGATGCGGTCATTTTCGAGGTATCTCAGCATTCTGTTGATCTCAAACCGGGCTTTTTCAAGGCGGCTGGGCCTTACATCTTCTGCCTTCATGCTGAGTGAGAGGTCAAGCCCCACGATAAGGTCAAGCTGTTCGCGGCTGACTTCCCTGACTTCGGTGCCTATTTTTGGTCCGGCCAGCGCGATGAAAAGGAAGAACAATCCGGTATATAAAAGGCCCTCCCTTGTTCTCAGTGCTGCAGGCCGGAGATTTGTCTGCAGCAGGGCGAAAAGCGGATCCGAAAAATAACGCTCCCGTTTTTTACGAAGTCGATAGCCGACCAGGCGGCTGATTCCGAAGATCAGCGGCAGCAGAAGTAAAAACCAGAGGTAGCCGGGTGCATCCCAAGTCATTTTTCAACCAGTACGATTTGAATGTCCATTAGATTATTACCCGTAACGCCTGTTATGAGCAATCCGTCTGTTCTTCTGAAAAAATTCCAGGAATCGTTGTTTTCCAGAAATGCTTCCGGATTGATATCGTTTTTCCGGGCGTCCAGGGCTGTCTGCCCATTTGCAATAGCACCGGCAGCATTGGTTTCACCATCCTTGCCATCGGTTCCACCGCTCAGCAGAGTGATGCAGTGTTGTCCCTCCAAAGCCATGGCAGCGCTCAGAGCGAGTTCCTGATTGCGTCCACCCTTGCCGGAGCCTTTGACGGTAACTGTGGTTTCGCCATAGTATATCAATGCAGCCGGCTTGACAACGGGCTTGTCTCTGGCCAGAACTTCCACAGCACGGGCAGCAATTTCGGTGGCTGCACGGCGAGCCTCGCCTGTCAGGAATTCCTCATTGAGACATGTGCTGTAACCCATTGCTTCTGCCTCCCGGCGAATTGATTCAGCTACCCTCTCGGCACTGGCCACGATATTGATACGGGTTTGATGCTGATGCTGATACGGATGCTGGCTGCCGGCCTGTCCGCTACCCTTTTCCAGAAAGCGAATAATCGCTCCGGGGATTTTCTTGTCCAATTCATATTTACGCAACAGTTCCAGGGCATCTTCGGACGAAACCGGGTCATGCACCAACGGACCGCTGCCGATATCCGCCGGATCATTCCCGGGGACATCTGAGGCTGCCAGCAACTCCACCGTTGCATTTCCAAATTTGGAGCGCAAACGCCCCCCTTTCACCTGCGAAATGCTTTTCCGGATGCGATTGACATCACCTATAGGCGCCCCGCATTGCAAAAGCTGACGGTAAAGTGACCTGACCTCATCGAATTCCAGTTCTTCGTCGGGCATGCAGAGCAACGAGGAACTACCTCCGCTTATCAGATAAATCACCAGATCGGTATCCCTCACATCGGAAGCCACATCAACCAATTCGTAGGTGGCCGTGAGGCTGTTGAGATCGGGGACCGGATGTGAGGCTTCAAATTGCTGAATGCGGCTGGTATCTGTTTTGAGACCATATGGACAAATCACAATGCCATCATATATGCTCTTACCAAGAATCTTTTCCAGCTCCAGTGCCATGCGTCCAACTGCCTTGCCCGAGCCGAAGACCCAGACTCGCCGCTCCTCCGGCATAGCGTAGGACCGTCCGCAAATATGTATCACACCATCATCAAGATCCACGGATGAACGGATGATTTTTTCCGGCGACACCTCTTCAAGGCCGTGCAGAAAAAGGCGTTCGATTGCTTCCCTTTGCTTCTGGTAGAGCTCTCTTTTTTTCAACTCGGTCATGATCTTGCACTGATATTGATCTTTTCATTGTAAATGACACTCAGCACCAGCCTGCTGTCTGGTGATACTGACAACAGAAAATAACAATTCCCTGCCAATCTGTTACAGTATATCTGTAAATTCATAAACGCATTTATCCTTTCGCCGCCGCTTTCGTATCTTGAGGGTTGAAATGATTTCGAATACACTATTATGATCACACATAGATCACAGTAATATTGATCTGAACCGGCAGCAGGCATACGATGCAGAAAATCCAATTGTATAATTCACTAACCAGAAAAAAAGAGACGTTTGTTCCCCTAAGAGAAGGCTTTGTCGGCATTTATGTATGCGGGCCGACGGTCTACGGAGACCCTCATCTTGGACATGCCAAGAGCTATGTAAGTTTTGATGTTATTGTCCGGTATTTCCGCTATCTCGGCCACCGGGTACGTTATGTGCAGAATATCACCGATGTAGGTCATCTGACGGATGATTCGGATGACGGCGAGGATAAGATGGCCAAACAGTCGCGTATAGAGCGGCTGGAGCCGATGGAGATTGCAGAAAAGTACACTTACCGCTATTTCAGGGATATGGACCGTCTGAATGTGCTGCGTCCGGATATTGCCCCGCGAGCGACCGGACATATCCCCGAACAGATTGCAATGATCAGGAAACTGATCGAAAAAGGCCATGCATACGAAACCGGCGGCAATATCTATTTTGATGTCACTTCCCTGCCGTATTACGGCAAACTGAGCGGTCGCACCCTTGACGAAGCTGAAACAGGATCGCGAATTGAGGCAAGCAGCGAAAAAAAGAACCCGGCTGATTTTGCAATGTGGAAAAAGGCGGATGAATCGCACATCATGCGATGGGATTCTCCCTGGGGTGAAGGTTTTCCGGGCTGGCATATCGAGTGCTCGGCCATGGCGACCAAATACCTGGGCAAAACGATTGACATCCATGGCGGCGGACTTGAAAACCAGTTCCCCCATCATGAATGCGAAATTGCCCAATGCGAGGGCGCTCACGATGAGCCGTTTGTGCGTTACTGGATGCACAACAACATGGTTACACTGAACGGGCAGAAAATGGGCAAATCGCTGGGCAATGCCATATCACTGGAACAGTTTTTCACGGGAGAACACAAACTGCTCAGCCGGGCCTGGAAACCCGGGGTCATCCGTTTCTTCCTGCTGCAGAGCCATTACCGCAGCACCACCGACTTCTCCGAATCAGCTCTTGCATCGGCTGAGACGGGATATCACAATCTCTCCGGTATACTGAACCAGATTCATCAGGCAGGTCGCAGTACCTTGGAGAATGCAGCGAAAAACGGAGGAACGAAGTCGTCAGGTTCTGGTTCTGGTTCTGCTTCCGAAACGAAACAGGGTCACGCCGAAAACAGATCTTTCAACCTGAAGGCTCTCAAGGATGGCCTGCACGATTGCATGAATGATGACTTCAACACAGCCAGGGCGATCGGGTTTCTCTTTGAACAGCTAAGACCGCTAAAATCATCCTTGCAAAGTGGGAATATTCCTGACAACATCACCGAACTTTCCGAATTTTTAACCGTTTTTTGCCGGGATGTATTGGGCATTTGGTCACCAGATGAGGCAGCCGGCTCCACAAGCGAGCTGCCCTTTGAACAGATCATGCAGCTGCTGCTCGATATACGTCAGACGGCACGGAAAAACAAGGACTGGGAAACGGCTGACCAAATTCGAAACCGGCTGACAGAACTGGGAATCGCCATCGAGGATGGTCCCGGTGGATCGACATACAAACTAACCTGATACCCATCCATGAACACTGAATATTTTTTCTGGGAAGGCCAGCCCGTGATGTTCAATCTCGGGGAAGTCACATTGCCGTTTCCGATCAGCATACCCGGTCTCATTTTGGCAGCCGTACTTTTTCTTGCAGCTCCATGGTTCCTGCTCAAACGTAACGGTGATGACGCCGGTTCCAAAAAAAAGCGTCGGAAACGCAAACACGATGCTGCTTCCGATGATAAGCCGGAAGAACTGACCGGCCTGCAGACGGTCGGACTGCTTATTGGATCACTTGTTTTCGGTCAGCTTCTCTTTCTGATTTTACCCGGCCCTTCCATTCAACAGTTTGGACCCATTTTGATCCGCTGGTACGGGGTTCTTTTTGCCGCTGCTTTCCTGACAGGCTATTTCATCGGACGGAAACTGTTCATTGATGCCGGAAAGGATGTGGCGCTGGCGGACAAACTGCTGATGTACATCATTGTAGCCACTGTGGTCGGCGCACGACTCGGACACGTCATTTTCTATGACTTTGACTACTACATCCGGAATATCCATGAGGTGCTGTTTATCTGGCAGGGCGGACTTGCGAGTCATGGCGCCACCGTAGGGATTCTGATCGCGCTCTGGCTCTATGTCCGAAATCACCGTGGCATCACCTTTTTCTGGCTGGGCGACCGGCTCGCAATTCCTGCGATTCTCGGAGGAGCTTTCATCCGCGTCGGGAATTTCTTCAACTCCGAAATCGTAGGCCTCCCCACCGATGTATCCTGGGCTGTGATATTTGCACGGGTGGATATGCTGCCCCGCCATCCTACCATGCTGTATGAAGCGCTTATCTGCATCATCATCTTCGTGATACTGTTTGTCCTGTACCGATATCACAAAACCAGACCACCGGAAGGACTGCTCTCAGGCGTATTCATGATAATCCTGTTCGGAAGTCGATTCTTTATTGAGTACACGAAGGTGGAGCAGGCGGCGTTTACTGAAACCTGGATGATCGGAATGGGGCAGCTGCTCAGCATCCCGTTCATCATCTTCGGCATCTGGATCCTGTGGACCCGGCTGAAAAAAAATCACGAACCTGCACAAAAAGCGGGTGCAGAATAACGTTGTGGAATGTATATTGTCGTTTGACTGTAGGAATCATTACTTCGCAAATTATTATCAGGTTAAAAAACAAGTAGGGTTAATCAATGTATGTTATTCCAGCCATTGACCTGCTGAACGGGCAGGTTGTACGATTAAAGAAGGGTGACTATAATGAGGTCACGATTTATTCGGATAATCCTGTCTCCTTTGTAAAAAAATTCCGGGATGCGGGCTTTTCACATATTCACATCGTGGATCTTAACGGTGCCCGGGAAGGACGTTTCGTTAATCTGCCGGTCATTGAGAGTATCATCGAAGAGACCGGTGTCAGTGTGCAGTTCGGCGGCGGCATTCGCAGCCGGAGAGACATCAAGACATTGTTGCGTGCCGGTGTTTCCCGGATCGTAAGCAGTTCCATGGCTGTTCAGCGACCGGATGAGTGGCTGGCTGCCCTTGACATGTACGGCGGTGACACGTGCATTCTGGGTCTTGATATCAAGGATGGTAAAATGGCCTATGGCGGATGGGAGGAGACATCCGACGAGAGTGCTCTGGATCTGCTCGGAAGCATGGTCAGGGTTGGAGTTAAAACCGTGTTGTGCACCGACATCGCACGTGACGGAATGCTCACCGGGATCAATTCCGGTCTGTATGCGGAAATTGCCAACCGCTACCCCCAGGTGAACATCATCGCATCCGGCGGTGTGGCCAGCGATGAGGACCTGCGGCAGCTTGCAATCGAGGGAATGTATGCCGTGGTGGTAGGGCGAGCGTACTATGAGGGTCTCATCAGCCTGGAAACCATGCTTTCATTTCATGAACAATAGGCCAGACCAACAGCACGCAAGCATCAGTTCTGCTGGCGCAGCGTAATTTTAAAACTGCTTTCCCCTTTTGCCGGAACCGGCAACTCATACACATGACGGTCGGCTGTTTTGCTGACCGGTTCGAGGCTTGCATTGCGAACCGTAAGGTTCCGGTGCAGCGGCAGCTCCAGTGTTACGATAACCTGCTGATCATGCTCATTTCTGGCTGTTATCTCGCGGATTTCTTCTCGAATCCGAGGAGCGATCTGATCAAGCTGTTCCGCAGTCTCCATGACACGTACATCAAATGCGCGGCCGGTCATCACCTGAAACGGATCACCCTCAGCAATGTGGGATATGCGGTCCTGCCCGAGCAGCTGCATGCCACCACTGTTGCCACCGGTTGCTTCGGCGGCGGTGCTACCCGTTCCGGCAATTGACCCGCCTTTCCGGTACACTCTGACGGCGCCTGCCGGGAGCGGCTGACCCAATCCCTGCTCTTCCTCGTTTTCAAAACGGTACAAAATGGTAACACGCTGCGGATCCCTGCTACTGCCTGAGAACGGCCGGATTCCGTGCTGGTAGATTTTGGTGACATCGACATCCGAAGCCGAGACAAGAGGAAACTGATAGAGTTCGCGTTCCGGTAGGTCCAGTCTGCGGGGCAGCTCAAAAACATAATGGTCCGAATACTGTTCGGCCTGGGGGAGGGATTCCGCCCGTGCCATCACGGCACCACCCATGGCCGCATCACCGTCAAAATATTGACTCTGACGCGCACTGATGCGCACATCACCGGCAACCAATCTCACCCTGGCATTATCAAAAACCGTACCTGTGTTGTTCCTGATGAGTGCCGTGCCTGTTACCTCCGCACGGTTCTCGTCTTCATTGAGCACGATCGCGTAATCAAGGCTCCATGCCAGATTATTGACAACATAGTAGATATGCACCGGGTAGGTTCCGGTGCGCGCAACATTCAGTACCGCATCAAGCTGGGCTCCCGGCTGATCAGATTCGGGCTCCTGGTCAAATTCCAGCCGGTAGTTGTGCGGATTGGGAATCAGGGTGAAACGTCCGTCCGTCTTGCGCAGATGAAGCCGGCCCTGTGCATAGTCGATCACTTCACCTTCGATGAGCTGACCCGTCTCACTGACCAGGCGGATTTCCCGGCCCTTCAGCCTTTGAAAAATCCGGTCCCACCCCTGATGCTCAATGCGGGTCCGCACGGACCTCACCTCACCATCCAGTCCGATCTGCAGCGATCCGGAATCCAGCTGGCGCGCAATTCCGAAGAAAGAAACTTCATTAAGTCCATCCTGCAAATCGACTGTGCGCGAATCAAGTACCCAGCCCGATTGCGGGAAAATTGTCAGATCCAG
>SLKA01000029.1 GCA_007134845.1 Balneolales bacterium | reverse complement strand
TAAACGGATGGCCGATAAACGACATCCAGACACTCGCCATGTGATCCTCCGGCAACCAGACATTGGAAGCGGTATTCATCAGAATGAGAACAATCGGTATGGCGATGATGGTTACGGACACACCGAAACCAGGATTTCGTCTTGATTCTTCCTGTTCGGTATCCATGATTTTAGCCATCATATGCTCCGGCACATTGGTGATAATCCGGGTGCCAATAAATTTTCCGTAATAAATTCCGCCTACGATGACGGCCGGTATACCGGCAATGAAACCGAAAAAGATCACCCATCCCAGGTCTGCACCGATCAGAACCGATACGGCCACAGGACCGGGAGTCGGCGGTATGAATGCATGCGCGACAGCGATACCGGCCACCAACGGGATTCCGTAATACAGAAGGGACCTGCCGGACCGGCGGGCCAGGTTATACACCAGCGGGATAAAAAGGATCAATGCCACTTCAAAAAAAACCGGGATGGCTACAATCAGTCCGATCAGTGAAAGCGCCCAAGGCGTCTTTCTCTCTCCGAAGCTTTTTACGATGGTTTGAGCAATTTGCTTCGCTCCCCCAGAAACCTGCAGTATCTCCCCGATCATGGTGCCGATGCCAATGACAATGGCAATATAACCGAGTGTGCCTGCCATGCCCTCCTGAATGGTATCGATGATCTCGGGAAGTGGTATTCCGCCGGCCAGGGCGACTCCCAGACTTACCAGAAGAAGTGCGATGAACGCCTGGATCCTTAAAACAAGGATCAATAAAAGAAGAACGACGATACTGACAATGGTCAGCGAAATAAGATACACGGCAGACATAGGCTTCTGATATGATGGATCAAACTATCACTTGCCAAATTCCTCAAGGCGGTTTTATGTCACACAACCCGGTGTTCAGGATTTCTGATCTGAACGCCATCAACTGGATAAGAATACAATTTATAGCGGTAAAATCAGAGTCTATTAATCGGAGAATTTTAGAAAAGCCGGAGTTGTCGGGAATCGCTGGAAGTCCGGAACGCTCAGGAATTTCGATCCGTTAAGATAATATATTGCAAAGCAGAGAGCAGGTATCGGTCGAAAAGCTTAAAACCCGCTGAAAATATTTAATATTGCTTGCATGGTTTCTGATCTCACCAATATGAGATCATGTGGCGATCAGTCATTCCAGGTGCCTGCTTTTTGTGCAAGGGTTAAAAAAAAATGAGGATTTCATGGAAATTGTTGATCTCGTTCTGACCAGCGTTGCTTTTCTGCTCATCACCATAGCCGGTATTTTTGTCATTGTAAATCCGCTGACCACGGCATTCGCCTTCATGTCGCTTACTACAAGAATGAAGGAGGAGCGGAAAAAAGAAATTGCTCTCAAGGCCACAAAGATTTCGACCGGTCTCTTCTTCATCTTCGCACTGCTTGGTGGTGTGATCTTTCAGTTGTTTGGCATTACACTTGCTGCATTTCGCATCGCCGGAGGCATCATCCTGTTCGGCATTGCCATGGGAATGATCCGGAGCAGGGGCGATGACGACAAGACACAGACAAAACCGGAAGGTGAAATAGCGGACGACATTTCGGTCATACCGCTTGCGATCCCGTTCATTAGCGGTCCCGGTTCCATCGCAACGGTTATGATTCTGACCAGCGAGGCACCGACATTCTACCACACAGGCCTGGTCTTTATCGCGGTACTGGTCACGACCATAACCTGCTACTATTCCATGATATATTCCAAGGTAATCGTGCGCTATCTGGGTGACAGCGGCAAGCAGATCATCACTAAAGTATTCGGTCTCATTCTTGCGGTCATATCCGTCCAGTTTGTTATAAACGGCATGGCCAATGTTGTGGTTGATTTCGGGATTTTTGAAATTCCGGGTATTGAGCCTGGACCGGGCTTCGAACCCACACAGGATTAACCGGATATAAAACCCATTGACCGAGCACAAAACCGACAAAGGCGATCGCATCACCCTCGGCAGAGAGATCAACGAACACTCCAGGCGCTTCAGGCGCAGCCTAAATAAAGTCCGTCTGTCACAAGCCCTGATGCAAATCTTTTTTACTGCCGGACCGGTAACAGCCCTGGGGCTTATTGGCGGGTATTACATCGGATTCGGAATATTCCCATCCACCGAACTGCTGATCTATTTCATCAGTTTCACTGCCTTGTCGGGTATCATCGGCCTGATTGCCCGCCTGGTTTACAATACCACCCGGGGGCATCTGGAGGAGCAGGGGGAGCGCGACATCCTGGATGTAACGGATAAGCTGGGGGATCTTGTACTCGTCACCCGGGACATGAATGTTCAGGTGTACGAAGGCGATGCCCGCAGACGGGAGGCGGCGCTGCAGCTCTTGCGTCGTGTGGACCTCACATCCTATGGTGTAAACACCGCTTTTACTGATCTGACCGGCAACCGGAGCATCGGTGACATCATGGGCCAGATCTATACATACAGGCGTATCGGACTCGTTTCACGAGTGAGGGAGCTGTATGCCGCACACAGGGTGCAGATCAATGAAGCTGTCCGGGAACTTGAGCAGAACGCACCCGATGCCGCCCGGGAGCTGAGACAATGGTTCACCGGCGGTACCTCCGGAACATCCAAATCAGGGGTCCCGCGTGAACCGTTTTTTCTTCAGCGGATCATGTCATCCATCGAAAACAACAAACCGTATCTGATGACCTTTCGCGATGTTGAGGAGATGATCATACTCGCTTACGAGCTGATTAGCGGAAGGGAGATCCCGACATTGGTCTTCGATTATTCCGGTCGCTGGAAGTTTGCACGGGCCCTGGATGATCTGGAAACGAAACGGAGTCAGTACCGGGTCTGGCAGGCCCGCGGCGGCAACCGGATCCGCGCCCTTGCTGCCTACCTGGTCGAGACCGGCTACGCCACTACCGACGAGCTGCCTGAAGGATTGAGCATTTATCAGCTTGTTGATGAGGTTACCGGTATGCTTGACCGTCTTGCCGGTGATATCAGCGAGGCTTCATCCGATCCCGCATATCCTAAAAAGGATCTCAGGCGGCTAGTCCGCATAATGAAGACGGGAATTGAACTGTACAGCATGGCCTACAAGGCATACAGAGAGACGGGCAACAGGCATGCGCGACTGCTGGAAGCCTCCGGGAAATGGGAAAAGCTGATCTCTCGTGCCTATGGCGATCCCGGCAGATTCAAACTGGGCTCAGGGCGCAGGGGCATTCGCATCCGGGAGAATACCATTTCCCTGGATGATGAGGAGCGGCTTGAGGTGTGCCGACATCTTGCATGGTATTTCGAAAAGCTGGATGTGCACAAAACCGGTTTTACTTTCTCTGCTCCGGAAGAAGACCTTCCTCTTTTCGATTCTGATGATGCTGAAATCCCACCACAGTCGGGCGGGGCTATGGCAGCGCGCCGCCTTGCGATCGAGATTGCCCTTGCGCTTGAGCCTCATATCAGACTTTCCAGACCCGAAATTCAGCGGAACATCAATGCTACAAAAGCGATTTACCTGGGTGAACTTTCTCCGTATATGAATGCCCTTCAGAAAGCGGAACTCGGGAAGCGAATGTCCAGGGAGGCTGATAACCGGCTTGGCATGGCGGCAGAGCAGATGGCAGACACTCTGGTCCGGATATATGATGTGGAGCTTACAAGCGAAGCACGGGACTTTCTGCATTACACCTACGGTGCGCGACAGGATGTACTGGAGCAGCTGGAATCAGTAAAAAAGCAGAGCGGCAACCTTGCCAGTCCTCTTATAGAACGGCCTCCGCTGGTGGAATCACCGAAGCCTCACTGGGCAAGGTCAGTGTCCAATGCCAGAAAAAAGCTCGTCCGGTCATGATGGACCAACGAAAATATGACGCTCCAGACGCCCAGATCCAGACGCCCAGCATATTAATCGGTACGGGAGCAACCCGGGAGCAATCATTGGAGAGATTCCACCGAATGGCAATCCGAATTCCGGCCATTTTATCTTTTAACTGAATTTATCCGTATATTAAGAATTACAGTTTTTTATGGCCCGGCTGTATTACAAAACAGCGGGCCATTTTCGTTTTAATACCATATATGACTTTTACATCACTAGCAATAGCAGAACCTATCCTCAAAGCATTATCAGAAGAAGGATACACCAAGCCAACCCCTATTCAATCACAAGCTATTCCCATCATCCTGAAAGGAACGGACCTCCTGGGTGCAGCACAAACAGGCACCGGCAAAACCGCCGCATTCGCCATTCCTATACTCCAGCTGCTCGGCAGCAATGACTCCCGCAATACGGGAAAACCCACGGGTTCAGAGAGACGCCGCGGTCAAAACAAACCCATCCGGAGCCTGATCGTCACTCCCACCCGGGAGCTGGCCATTCAGATCGAGGAAAGTTTTCAGAATTACGGCAGGCACACGGGCCTGACCAGCACGGTTGTCTTCGGCGGCGTGAATCAGAAAGGTCAGGTAGCCAGGCTGAAACGCGGCGTGGATATCCTCATCGCCACACCTGGACGCCTGCTCGACCTGATGAACCAGGGATTTATCTCTCTGGACCAGATTCAGATTTTTGTACTTGATGAAGCCGACCGAATGCTGGACATGGGCTTCATTCATGATGTCAAAAAGCTGTTGGCCGCTCTTCCAGACAAGCGCCAGTCGCTCTTCTTTTCGGCTACGATGCCCCCCGAAATTGTGAAGCTTTCACGGGCCATCCTCCACAATCCGGCGAAGGTGGAAATCACCCCTGAGTCGCCAACCGTTGAGGCCATCCGGCAGGGTCTTTACTATGTCGACAAGGGCAACAAGAAAAATCTGCTGGTGGATGTCCTGCGGGATGAGGGGATTACCTCTGCGCTCGTCTTCACCCGCACCAAGCACGGTGCCAACAAGGTGGTCAAAATCCTCCAGAGCAGCAATATTGAAGCCGAGGCCATTCACGGGAATAAATCACAGAGCGCCCGGCAGCAGGCCCTGGGCAATTTCAAGAATGGAATGACACGTGTGCTCGTGGCTACCGATATCGCGGCCCGGGGCATCGATGTGGATGAACTGCAGTACGTGATCAACTATGAAATGCCGAAT
>SLKA01000074.1 GCA_007134845.1 Balneolales bacterium | reverse complement strand
TCCTTGCCGGGTTCGAGCGAGCCGACACGGTCGGCGATGTCCATCTGGCGGGCATTGGCAATGGTCACGGACTCCAGCGCTGTCTGCCGGCTGAGCCCCTCCCGCATGCCAAATGCAGGGGAACGGAGAAAGAGCCGCGAATCGGTAATGGGATCGTCGGTGTGGAAGCCGAAATCCACCCCTGCCTTCTCCAGTATCGGTGCCGATTTGGGCAGCAGGTTGATCGCCTCCAGTTTGCCCCCCGGAGAGTCGATATAAATGATGGATGCGGGATACCCGGAAGCGGCGATCTCGTCGGCCACTTTCCAGGCATCGGTGACGTGATGCAGCACCATCCGGTAGCCGAATTCATCGGCAAGGCGAATGGCCGTGAGCACATCGTCGTGACGGTGGGTGTGGTTGTGGACGATGCGTTTGCCCTCAAGTACTTCCACAAGGGTTTCGAGAGCCAGATCGCGCGGAGGCATACGGCCGGGATCGTCCCGGGCCGTCTCAATGCGGGCCTGGTATTCCCGGGCTTTGATGAACTCGGCGCGGACCATGGCTGCCGATTTGGCGCGGGTGCCGGGGAATGGCGGTTGCCGCAACGGATTGGTACCGTTGGCCAGTTTGAGTCCGCCGTAAATGCCGCTCTCCTCATCCACCACTATAAGCATCTCTTCGATCGTGTTGGCCGGCCGCAGCTTGAGGTAGACCGTCTGGCCGCTGATGAGGTGTCCGGAACCGGGCATCACGTTCACGGATGTCAGGCCGCCGCCCAGTGCCCGTCGGAAAGAGTCGCTTCTGGGATAGATCGTGTCCAGGATCCGCACATCCGGGTGCAGTGCGGCCGAACGGTCCCCGCCGTCACCCTCGCCAATGTGTGAGTGCGAATCCACCAGACCCGGCATCACCACCTTGCCGGCAGCGTCAATAACCTCGGCATCAGAAGGGATGGAGACGATTTCAGCGTCACCCACGGCGATTATGCGTCCGTTGCGGACCAAAAGGGTGCCGTTTTCGTATGTTTCGCCGGTCACGGTGATGATCTCCGCACCGGTAACGGCTACGGGATGGTCCTGGGCAAGAACCTCGCTGATGCTTCCGGGAAACAGGCCCGGGCAGTTCAGAAGCAGGAAAAGCAATGGTGACAGAAGCAGGATTCGAAAGGGTGTCTTCATGGCACTGGTTTATGAGTTCGGTGTCAGGGTTGGGAAAAAGCCGTGCTGCAAAGCAATTCAGCAAAGCTGTGCTGTAACGCAATTCAGCGGCGTAATTCAGCGACGCCGTGTTGCGGCGCAATGCTGCATCGGCGGATATGGATGCGGGCATGCCGCCACAAGCTGTGAATATGCAAAAAGGACAGGAATATCCAAAAAAACAATTGGGAAAGCTCGCCGAGTGGATGGCGCCGAAGTGCCAACGGTTGTTTTAGCGCTTTTTGTCCAAATACGTTACCTTACTCCAAATAAAAACCCATACACAGGGATTCTCATGGGCTCACGATTATTTGTCATGCTCATCGCGCCGCGCTTGCAGCATTGCTGTTTTTCCTCATCTCCAGGGCTTTTGACACCGGTACACACGGAGTCACTTCGCCGGGATATATCAACACCATTATTTTTCAGCTGAACGAACAATTTTTTCTGAATTCAGAAATATTATGAACAGAACGTTTTTATTAATCTCAATAGTGATGGTTACAGCATCTTTGTTTTATTCATGCAGGAATGCGAAGGAAGCCGGACCCGGCGATATTATCAACGAGGTTACGGGTGCGTCTGCGCACTGGGTCACGGCTGACCGGCTCATCTGGGACAGTGGACCGCTCGCGCACCGGCACGAAATCAGGTACAGTCAGGAAGCCGGGATCAAAGTGGATACACATGGGGTTGCCGGCGGGACTATCATTCCTGTCGGACGCAGTGCAAGACTCAGCAGTGATCTCGCTGACCGGTTCCGTCATATTGCCGACCGTCCGGTGCATCGTGTCGATGCAAGCGAAGAGGATGTTTATGAAGCGGTCAAGGGGCAGGTGATTGCCGTTGCCTTCGACAGCAAGGATCAGCCTGTAGCCGCCACCCGGGTCCAGTTTCCGGGTGTGATCGATGAGCAATTTTTCTATGACGGGGATCTGGGGCCTGTCTACCGGGAGGATCAGCTCTCGGTACATTTGTGGGCGCCTACGGCACTATCGGTGAAATTGAAGGTCTATGATGCCGAAAAGAATCTGATGGATACGGTTCTGCCTGATCATATGCGGTCTGGCGCCGGGCAGCGTGAGGCCGCAAGTGCCAGAACTGCCGAACGGGCTGATCCTGATGATGTGACCGCCGTTCCGCCGAGTGACGGTGTCTGGCATTTTACTGCTGAAAGAGCGGATTGGGACCGGATGTTTTACCGGTTCGAGGTCACGGTCTATCATCATCAAAATAGCAGAATCAACACCTACGAGGTAACCGATCCCTATTCTGTGAGTCTGGCCATGGACAGCCGTTTCAGCCAGTTCGCGGATCTCAATGACGATGATCTCAAGCCGCAGTGCTGGGGCCGGCTTCGCAAGGAACTGCCGCATCCTGCCGACATTACCCTGTATGAGGCGCATATGCGTGATTTCAGCATCAACGACGGTACGGTTCCGGAGGAGCATCGCGGCACTTACATGGCATTCCGGCACAACGGCCTGCTGGACCGCGGCATGTCCGACGGCATGGCGCATCTGAAACGACTTTCGGATGCGGGACTTACCCATCTGCACCTGCTTCCGGTCAATGACATTGCGTCGGTCATTGAGGATTCGGCGCGGCGGGTGGATCTGCATATGCCCTATCGCCGCATCTGTGACGTTCTTCAGCATCCCGGTCTTTTCGAGGAGTGCGAGCGGCGCCAGTTTATCCCGATTCGCCAGGCATTTGAACAGATGGCGGAGGAAGACCCGGCAACCCATCTCATCCAGAAACCGTACAGCCTGCCCGGACGGATGCGCGGTCTCGCTGCCGTCGATGGCTTCAACTGGGGATATGATCCGTTCCATTTCAATGTGCCCGAGGGCAGCTACTCCACAGATCCCGAAGGTGTTGCACGGATTCTCGAGCTGAGAAGCATGGTGCAGTCGCTGGCACAGATCGGGCTTAATGTGGTGGTAGATGTGGTGTATAATCATACCTTCGCATCCGGACCCGCCTCGCGGTTTTCAGTGCTGGACAAGGTGGTACCGGGCTACTATCACCGCTATGATCCCGACACAGGCCGTATGGAGACATCGACCTGCTGCGAAAATACGGCTGCCGAGCATGCCATGGTGGAGAAGCTGATCATCGACTCGGTGGTTCTCTGGGCGAAACAGTACAAGATCGATGCGTTCCGGTTTGACCTCATGGGTCACCATCCCCGCTCAGTGATGGAACGGCTTCGGGTCGAGCTGGCGAATCTTACGCTCGACGAGCACAATGTGGACGGAAAGAATATCTACATCTACGGGGAGGGATGGAATTTCGGTGAAGTGGCCGACGATCGCATCTTTGTCCAGGCGACGCAGTTCAATATGGGCGGAACCGGCATCGGCAATTTCAACGACCGTAGCCGGGATGCCATCCGAGGAGGAAATTTCACCAATAACGGGCGCTCCCAGGGTTATACCAGCGGACGTTTTCTTTTCCCCAATGAAGAAGCCGATCCCGGGCAGGAAGAGGACCTTGCATGGCTGCTGGATGCGGCCGACCGCATTCGCGTGGGCATGTCCGGAAACCTGGCGACCTACCCCTACATCAACCGTGAAGGCAGGCGCGCCGTCGGCGGCGACGAGATGATCGGCTTTGCCCTGCAGCCGCAGGAATCGGTCAACTACATCGACAAGCACGACAATGAGACGCTCTGGGACAACACCCAGGCCAAGCTGCCGCTGGACATGGCGATGAGCGACCGGGTGCGGGTCCACATGCTCGGCAACGCCCTCATCAATTTTGGTCAGGGAGTGCCGTTCTACCAGATGGGAACCGATATTCTGCGCTCCAAGTCGCTTGACCGCAACAGTTTTGACTCCGGCGACTGGTTCAATGCCGTGGACTTCAGCCTGGAGTCGCATCTGTGGGCGAAGGGGCTGCCGCCGGCGTGGGACAACGATTCGCGCTGGGATGACATCCGCGCGCTGTTCCGTGAGGCCAACGTCGATGTACGGCGTGAGCACATGGAACTGGCCCACCGGCTGTTCCAGGAGCAGTTGCGCATCCGCTATTCCTCGCCGCTCTTCCGGTTGAAGACGGCGGATGAGATCCACAAACGGTTGGTGTTTCACAACACCGGTCCGGATCAGGAGCCGGGGCTGATTGTCATGACGCTGTCCGACGGCAGGTGTGCCGGAGAGCCACTGGATCCGGATTATGACGGTATTCTGGTGATTTTCAACGCGGACAACCTGATGCGCGATATTACGTTGGCTCCCGGGGGCATGTCATGGGACGGATTGCAGCTTCACCCGGTTCAGCAGCAGGGTGTCGATCCGGTGGTGCGGCAGGCCGGCCGGGATGGAAATGTCTTCCGCATTCCGGCACATACGGCAGCGGTGTTTGTCAAGCCGCAGCGGGATGGTCAGGGCAACTTTATTTGCAATCAATAACACTTGGTATTTTGAACTCTGATTCTGATTATCTACCTTTTTAAAAGTAGTATTGCTATTGGCAGTTATATTCAATTAATGATAACAGGACTCACCTGTTTTGCGGCATTACGTTTCTGCGCGATATCATTGCTGGTGCGCTTGATGGTGCGCAAGGCCGGGTGGGTCGGGTTTCCTGAGATCTTCGACTGAGGCAGCCGGCCGAATTTGGCGGATTCGCTAGGTAATATCAGAGGATTAAGGGGAATCACCTAACAATTATTTGTATGAGTACCGGTGCATTGATCCTGGTCTTGTCCTCACTGCTCATTATTGGAGGCGGTCTGGTACTGTTTCTATGGGCATTTTTCAACGGGCAGTTTGATAACATCCAGCGTGGCAGCATGCTTCCATTTGATGAAGAAGAGCCGGCCGGAAAGCGCACAGACCAGATATTCAAGGAAGAAGAAAAGGAAGAAAAAGAAGATGAAATCGAAGAAGATAACGAAAGAGATAGCACAGAAAGATAATTAAGGAATGGAGCAAACTCGTGAATTCCGGAAGCAGTAAACCCTCGCAATTTTCTGTCAGCGAACTGGACCAGAAAGCCCGCTATGTTGTCCTTTTTCTGGTACTATCCGGCGTGTTCTGGCTGTTGTTCGGAACGTTGCTGGCACTTGTGGCATCGCTGAAAATGCATTTGCCTGACTGGCTCGGCACGGCCGGCTGGCTTACATTCGGCCGGGTGCGGCCGCTGCACCTCAATACCATGGTCTACGGTTGGGCGTCACTCACGGGCGCCGGTGTGGCCCTTTGGCTGCTGAGCCGGCTGCTCAAAGTGCCCATTATGCTGCGCGGTTATATCATCGTTGCCGGCATGGTCTGGAACATCGCATTGCTGATTGGCAGCATTCAGATCCTTGCAGGTCATTCGCGGGGAATTGAATGGCTGGAGTTTCCTGTTTCGACCATGGTCCTTATTGTGCTCTGTGTGATTATCATGTCCGCCTCGGTATTGATGATGCTGGTCATGCGCAAGGTGAAACAACTGTACGTGTCCGTCTGGTACTTGATTGCGGCCTTCCTGTGGTTCCCGCTGCTCGGCCTGGTCTCGTCGCTGCCGATTTTTGATACACCAACCGTCCAGGCAGGCATGAACTGGTGGTATGCGCACAATGCGCTCGGTCTCTGGTTTACACCGGTCGGACTCGCTGCCGCCTACTACTTCATCCCCAAAGTCCTCGGCCGGCCGATTTACAGCTACGGCCTGTCGCTGCTCGGTTTTTGGGGCCTGGCGCTCTTCTACAACTGGAACGGGTTCCATCATCTGATCGGCGGGCCGGTTCCCACCTGGTTCGTGACCATTTCGATTTCCGCCAGCGTGATGATGGTGATTCCGGTGGTGGTCGTGGCGGTGAACCATCACATGACGGTGGTCGGCTCGTTCCGGGCCGTGATCAACTCGCCAACACTGCGTTTCGTGGTCTTTGCGGCCATGAGCTATACCTTCGTCAGCCTTCAGGGCGCCATGCAGGCGCTGCGGTCGGCCAACGAGGTAATCCATTTCACCCATTTCGTGGTGGCCCATGCCCACATCGGCATGTATGCCTTTGTGACCATGATGCTGTTCGGGGCCTGCTACTACATCATCCCGAGAATCACGATGCGCGAATGGCATTCCAAGGGTCTGATCAAATGGCATTTCTGGCTTACGGCCATCGGCATCTTCATCTATACCGTGGCACTGCAGGGTATCGGGGTATTCCAGGGCTTTGCAATGATCAATCCCGATGTCCCCTTCACCGATACGGTGACCATGACCATTCCTTATCTGGTGGCGCGGTCGGTTTCCGGTCTGCTGATGACGGCCGGGCACCTGATCTTTGCCTGGCTGGTATTCCGTATGACCTGGCGTCCAGATGAACAGCCGGCTACACCGCTTGTTTGGAATAAAATCAGAGAGGAGTTTGCATCATGATGCGTAACACCATACTTCTGTTCGGTATTATCGCCACCTTTGCGATTGCCATGTTCGGCCTGACCATCCTCCCGAAAATGTTCATCGACGAGGCGGTCAAAGAGCCGACCTATTTCACGCCGTTTGAAGTCACGGAAGGGCACCGCATTTTTGTGCGGGAAGGATGTATTTACTGCCATTCCAAGCAGGTTCGCCCGGAGGGATACGGCGCCGACTTCGAGCGGGGATGGGGCCGGGCCAGTGTGGCAACCGACTACCGGAACTTGCTGCCGCACAATCTGGGCACCATGCGCACCGGACCGGATCTGGCCAGTATCGGAGCTCGCCAGCCGGGCCGCGACTGGCACTACATCAACCTCTATCAGCCCCGTGCGATCAACGAGCATAGCATTATGCCGCCGTTTCCGTGGCTTTTTGAGTTGGTGAGCGAGGATGCGCGTCCGGGACGAGATGGTTTGCGCCTGCCGGAGCAGTATCGTATCCCCGGAAAGAAAATTCTGCCCGCCGACGAAGCACGCTACCTGGTGGCTTATCTGATATCTCTGGACCAGCAAACAGCAGGAGTGGACTGATGGCTGAAGAACAACATTTCGGAGACCGGGGACAAGACCGGGGACAAGACAAGGATAACATCCGGAAGCAAGGCTCTGCTCGGGGTCGGAAGGTAAAGGGACGCGAGAACGATTCGCGGGAATTCACCGACCGTGAAGACGAACGCAGCATGGAGGAACTGCACCGGGCTGCAATGGAAAAAGAGGAGAAGATTCCCGAGGAAGGCAATGAACGGGGACCATGGTGGATGTATGTGATCGTCATTGGGACGCTGGCGTTTGGATTTTTCTATATGGGCAGATATCTCGGTGAGATTTCGGACCAGCCGCATGTACTTTTTACCAGACCGGCGCCACCGGATGTGGAAGAAGTCGATCTGGATCTGATGGCTGAAGGGCGTCGCGTCTACACGCGACTTTGCCAGTCGTGTCATCAGCAGGATGGTGCAGGTGTTCAGGGTGCCTTTCCGCCTCTGGGTGGATCGGAATGGGTGATCGGCAATCCGGAACGGCCGGTTTATATAGTACTTCAGGGATTCCAGGGCGAGATCATCCGCGAAGGGGTGACCTATAATGCCGTAATGCCCGGTTTCGGCCGCTTGCTTTCCGACGAGGAAGTCGCTTCGGTTGTCACCTATATCCGCAATTCTTTTGGCAATGAGGCTCCGGATGTGCTGCCCGAAGAGGCGGCCGAAATGCGCGAAGCATCGGATGGACGCACTTCACCGTGGACCGAGCCGGAGCTGCAAGAATTCATCGACCAATGAGTATCGCGATTGGATGCATGCGGTGGCCGTAATAATTCAGTAAATCAAATCGGTTTTGAAACACGATAAGCAGAAAACATCGGTATGCGTGCACTGCGGACTCCCGGTAGTATATACACCGACGAACAAGTCCGGTAACAAGGCCGGCATAAGGTCTGCTGCAACGCCCGGCACAAAGTCCGGTATCAAGTCCGGCACAAGATCTGCTGCAATGCCCGGCACCAGATCTGGAAACAAACCCGTGAAAAAAACCGGGGAAGGGCATGATTTATTCTGCTGTTTCGGATGCCGGATGGTCTGGGAAATGGATCGCCATGCCCCGGGCGATGAGGAGGCAGCCAACCGCTTGTCCCCCCTGAACCTGCTTTATCTGCGCTTTGCCCTTGCGCTCATAGCCTCAATGTTCCTCATTTTCATCAGTCTGACGCTCCATTTTGAAGCGGAACAGGCTCCGGCTTTTCTGAGGCATATTAGTCTAGTACTGGCAACCGGTGTTATGCTGTTGCTGGCCGGACCCTTTCTCGACAATCTGAAGCGCGAAATATCCAACCGGCGGCTGAGTCTGGCATCACTCATTTTTACCGGATCCGGGGCGGCTTACCTGCTCTCGGCATGGAACACGCTCTCTGCCGGACTTTCCGGTGTGACTGCTCCAACCGGGACGGAGGCAGGATCGACCTATTTCGAGACATCAGCGATGATCCTCACATTTTATGTCGGGAGCCTGTTAATTGACACGCGCATCAAACGCGGAATGGCGGGTTACACCAGGTTGTGGCAGTCCGGCACATCTCCGGAAGTGCTGAAATTGGTTGAGGACGAGCCTGATGGTAACAATAATGGAGTCGTGAAGGATAGGAAGCGTGTTGACTGGCATGGTGCGGATGTCCATGACCGGAGTGATCCCGCTTCAGTATCTACCCATTCCAGGCGAACGATCCGGGACAGTGTGGAATCATTAGCTGCAGGCGACCGATACCTGACCGAGGCGGGTCAGCCTGTGCTGACCGACGGGGTGGTATCGGAGGGAGCCGGCTTTTTGGATGAGTCGCATCTCACCGGAGAGCCGGACCTGGTCAGAAAGCATCCCGGCGATGTGGTTACTGCGGGTAGTGTCAGCATTGACGGCGGAATCGTGCTCAGAGTCACCCAGCCATACAGTGAATCGTCGCTTCAGGAATATCTGCGGCGAGCACGCGCCATGCGATCGCGTCCGGGCTATTACGAGCGCTTTGCGGCAAAGGGCGCATCGATCCTTCTGGTTTTTGTCATGACAGCGGCGTTTTCCGGACTCATCTATCACACCTGGACGACCGATCTGCCCTATGCCCTGCAGGTATTTCTGGCTGTTCTGCTGATAGGCTGTCCCTGCGCCTTTTCTATCTCCACTCCGGCGGCGCTGTGGGTCGCAAATCAACGGCTGCATAGATCCGGTGTCGTTGCCATGGGGGGCAGCCAGGCACTGGAAAAGCTGTCTGAAACGAAAGTGATCCTGTTTGACAAAACCGGCACCCTGACCGAAGGAGTCGCGTTCCGGTCCATACACCGGGTGACCGATGAACCGGAGTGGCCGGTTGACCGTTTGATGCGCCTGGCGGGCGGACTCGAAATGGATCAGTCCCATCCCTTTGCCAAAGCGCTGCGCCGCTACCTGGATCAGAACGGACTCGACCCGATATGGCCCGATGAGGCACGCATGCTGCCCGGACAGGGTATGGAAGGAAAATTTGGAACCGGGGTTTCTCCAGAAGATCCACGACATCAGCAAGTGCAACCGGATGATCTCCGGAAAAGCCATGCCCCGCGTGCCGGTGGGCATCACATCCTCCTGGTCAACGGCAGCCATCATGATGCAAAGGGGCAGCTGGACGAGTCCGAACTCGGTCTGTTTCTGGATGGCCGTCTGATGCTTCGTTTACGCATTTACCAACCTCCGCGGCGCCATCTCTGGAAAGTGATCTGGCGGCTTAAGGAGGAAAACGGGGTTAAGGTCGCAGTGGTGACCGGGGATCCGGCCGAGGCTGCGGCCGCGCTTCCGTCGTCCGAATCGGTATTGGGAGTCGATTATCACAAGGGGTGTACGCCCAAACGCAAAGCCGAACTTGTGGATGAATACCGGGAAAAGTATGGAAATGTGATGTTTGTAGGCGATGGCACCAATGATTTGATGGCCATCAACAAGGCGGATCTCGGGGTTGGCGTCTATTCGGGCACCATGAGTATCCGGAGCCACGCCGACTTTGTGCTTTTTCACCCGAATCTGAGCGTCGTTCCGGAGATGCTTGACTTTGCCGGAAAGATCACCGATACAATCCGCATAAATTTCTTTTGGGCGATCGCCTATAATGTTGTCGGCATCGGGGTTGCACTGATGGGGCTTCTGCATCCGTTTTTTGCCATTCTGGCGATGATGCTCAGCTCGCTGTTCGTCACATTCCATTCGGCATCGCTTCAGCGCCGGCAGCCGTCACTTGGTGAACTTGAGAAGCAGGTCAACGCGATCACCGGGGCACCGCTGCTGCGTCCGGGAGTTAGTGAGACCTAAGCGGTAAACGTGGCCGGCCATGCATAAACAATGAAAATATAAAAATTCATAGCATATGGATATCCTCTGGACAGGTTTCATTTTCGGACTATTCGGTTCGGCACACTGCGTCGGCATGTGTGGCCCGATTGCCGTGGCACTACCCGGAAGCAGGGACCTGATGCACTCGTACCTGTCCGGCAGGGTGCTGTACAATATCGGCCGGACCATCACCTATACCCTGATGGGAGCGGTGCTGGGACTGCTGGGGCTTGGGGTATGGCTGGCCGGGTATCAACAGGCTTTGTCTGTGCTGACCGGTGCAGGTATTGTGGTCGTAACGCTGGTAACCTGGAATCGTGCATGGATTCCCTCAGGCGGAGTGTTCACCGGAATGGCCTCCCGTTTCGATAGGGTGTTGCGGCCCCTGATGCAGAGCAACTCCCGGCTGGGGATGCTGACGATTGGTGTGGTCAATGGCTTTCTGCCATGCGGACTGGTCTACGTGGCACTTGCGGCGGCGCTGGCTACCGGAAGCATCTATGGTGGTATGGCCTACATGGCGCTCTTCGGGCTTGGTACTGCTCCAGTCATGTTCCTGATGGCTGTTTCTCCCGGGCTGTTGTCCGGCAAGTGGCATCTGCGACTGCAGAAGGCCATACCGTGGCTGGCCATTCTGGTCGGAATGCTGCTTATTTTGCGCGGTTTGTCACTTGGAATTCCGTATATCAGTCCGGATCTTGGCGGCGATGGCGGTTCGTGCCACTGAAAGCCGGAGGGCTCGGCCGGGATCCGGCAGTGGTCCATCCCAATAAAAAGATAAGCCCGGTTTGAAGCCGGCACCGGACTGTGCCCCTGGAATGAGAAGCTGCGTCCTCGGGCCGGCATCCTCGGGCCGGTGATCATCGTACGATGTTGGCGTTACCAGTTGATGCCGATAAAATAGCCGGAGTAGTTTATTTCACGTTCATGTCAAAAACACACCTGAAAACAGCTATTGCGGGAAAATTCCTGAGAAGAAAAAAACAGGATTTGGAATTGTGACAAAATGTAAACATTTTACGACAAATGTCGTATTAAATTACAATTTCACCAGAAAGCACGCAGGAGCCGGCCATGAACATTCTCAAAGAAGCGGAAGTCACTTATGTAACCGAAGAAAAGGCGCACCGGCTGCTTGAACTGGCGCGACAGGGTATTGCGTTTGAAGATTTTGAAGCGCTGTACCGTGAAGCTCCGTTTTCGCTGGTGCAGTGGGCCCGTATTCTGGCCTTGTCAGACCGCACGCTCCAGCGCTACCAAAAGAGTGGTCGCCGTTTTTCCACACCAGAGTCCGAGAAAATCCTCAAGATCGCCCATGTTATGCATCGCGGCCGTGAGGTATTCGGCAGTTCCGAGGTTTTCCATCGCTGGCTCTCCCGTCCGTCGGCCACTCTGGGAGGGCAGGCTCCGGAGACCCTTTTTGACAGCATCATCGGGCTCGATATGGTGCTTGATGAGCTGGGCCGCATAGAGCACGGGGTGCCGGCATAATGGCAGCAGGGATAACGGAAATCGCGCATGATGTGTACCGGATCACCAAAGAACGGTATGCAGAGGATTTGTCGGGAAACGGTGCGCGGCTTTATGGAGGCCGCTGGAACAGCCGCGGAGTGCCGGTGGTCTATGCGGGGGAGTACCGTTCGCTGAGCCTGCTGGAGTTTCTGGTTCATGTAGCCACAGACCTGCTTCCGTCGGACATGTGCCTGGTGAACATTCGCATTCCCAAGGGTCTGCCGGTCTATAATCTGACTTCCGCTGAGCTTCCTTCCGGCTGGCGCGGGTATCCGTATGATGAACTAACGCAGCAGATCGGTGATTCGCTGCTGGGATCGGGAAGATACGGGATGATCCGCGTTCCCTCGGCGATTGTAGCGGAGGAGCGAAACTGCCTGATTCATCCCACGGTCACAGTGGAATACGGGGCCTTTGTCCGTGAGATAAAACCACTATATTTGGATGATAGATTGTTGCCGAATCAACCCCAGTAAACCGGACGGAGGTCCCCCAAAATGCATCACATCATTCAGTGCTTCGGTAAAAACAGCCTTGCTGCTATGAACCGGCCGTCACATGCTGAGATCCGGTACCAGGATTCGTGCATACCTCTCGCCACTATTCCGGGATCTTTCTCATTTATGCGACTCGTCCTGCCGCTATCCCTGGTGGTCTCCCTGGCGCTTTCATCCTGCTCCGGTGATTCCGGGTCGCGGCCGGACACGATCGTCCTGCACAATATCAACGGCTACACGCTGGTTGCCGGCGAAGACAGCCATCCATCCGGATCTAATCTGCACCGCTTTGAAGCGATTGCCATCCGCGACGGTCGCGTGCTGCAGACCGGACCGGCGGAAGAGCTGTTGGATGCGTATCCCGGTGCTCGAAGCATTAACGGAGAGGGCCGTACCCTCCTGCCCGGGCTAATAGATGCCCATGCGCATGTGATGGGCCTTGGCGATGCCAACCTGACGGTCAGCGTAATGGGAATCCGTTCGCTCCAGGCGACGCTCGACGAGGTGTCCCGATATGCGCAGCAGTATCCCGGCCTGGCCTGGATCCGCGGCCGCGGCTGGAACCAGGTACTCTGGCCGGAGAACCGGTTTCCAACGGCACAGGAGCTTGACCAGGCGGTGGCCGACAGGCCGGTTTGGCTGACCCGGGTGGATGGTCACGCCGGCTGGGCCAATTCCGAGGCGATGCGGCTGGCCGGGATCACCCGCGATACCGAAGACCCAGAGGGCGGTGCGATCATCCGCGATGAACAGGGTGAGCCCACCGGTGTGTTCATCGACCGGGCCATGGACCTGGTCCGCAGGCACATCCCGCCGCCGGATCCCGCTGAACGCCGACTGGCATTGGAAGCATCGCTCGAGGAAATGCGTGAAATGGGAATCACGGGTGTACACGATGCCGGAGTCGGTGTGCGTGATTTTGAACTGATGAGAGAGTTTGCCGACCAGGGCAAGCTGACCGCCCGGATCTACGCGATGATCGGTGGAACAGGAGCAAATTTTGATATCTTTACCGGGACTGCCGGCAATGACACCGATGGAAATGACACCTATGGCGATGACTCTGACGGAAATGGGGAGTATGCCGGTCCGTTAGCTCCGATTTCGGGCTATGCCGGCGACCGGCTCTACCTGCAGAGCGTCAAGATCTACTCCGACGGCGCTCTGGGCAGCCGGGGTGCGGCGCTGCTGGAGGAGTACTCGGACGATCCGGGCAATTTCGGGCTGCTGCTCTATCCGGAGGAAGAACTCTTTGCCATGGTGGACAAGGCCGTCTCTCACGGCTTCCAGGTGGGAGCCCATGCCATCGGCGACCGCGCTAACAGGGTGATGCTCGATGTCTTCGAGCGGGTATTTGAGAAGCATGGCCCGGATTCCGGTTCCGACTCCGGGGTGCGTCAGCTGCGCCACCGCATCGAACATGCGCAGATCTTGCATCCCAACGACATCCCGCGTTACCGTGAGCTGGGCATCGTCGCCGCCATGCAGCCTGTCCATGCCACCAGTGACATGAACATGGCCGAAGACCGCCTCGGTGCGGAGCGGATGGCCGGCGCCTATGCCTGGCGGACATTCCTGAACGAAGGGGTGGTGCTGGCGGCCGGATCCGATTTCCCGGTCGAGCTCAGCAACCCGTTCCACGGACTGTATGCCGCCGTGACCCGGCAGGATCATGACGGCAATCCGTCCGGCGGCTGGTATTCCGAACAGCGGTTAACCCGCGAAGAAGCGCTGCACGGGTTCACACTCGGCGCGGCCTGGGCGAGCCACATGGAAACGCGCGTCGGTTCCCTGGAGCCGGGCAAATGGGCCGATTTCATCCTGGTCGACCGGGACTACTTCACCGTACCCGAATCCGAAATCTGGCAGATCACGGTCGAAGAGACCTGGCTGGCCGGCGAGCGGGTGCATCCGGAGTGATATCGCAACGGAAACCTCGGTAATCTTCTGGCTATCAGAAAATCTGACCTCGTACTTCACCGCCAGGATGTTGATTTGTATGCACATTTACATAGGTATTGCCTGCTCTGATTTCATCAAGCAGGTCGTCAATGGTCATGTCTTCTAAAGGACCGACCAGGGCATCATCCGTAATGACACCTTCTGCCAATATCCCATTAAAACGGCCCGGAATTAGTTCGGCAGGTGGTCTTGGCGGATACAGCCAGGCTACAACCGGTCCGTTAGCATCAGCCGGTGCAAGATGGATATGAGCCATTCTGACATTCTCAATGTTGGCTAAGATTACTTTGTACTGGATGGATGATCCGTCTTTGCCAAGTTGAAATGTTGCCTGTCCTCGCGCGCGGGTATCCACAGCAGGGACTTCACTTTCTCCATTGAGATGAGCACGAAAGTTTCTTCCGGCTGCCTGGGATGGCCTGATGAGGGCTGCACCGGATGTTCCGCCGTGCGACAACAGAAGATCCTGCGGCTGCACATCTTTCCGGGAATCGTCATGAGTATTTGAAGTGACGTTATTGTCGCAACTCATCATAAAAACAGCCAGAAATATGACTGTTGGAATAAACATGGTTCCTTTCATGGGGTTACCTCCAAGGTATATTAATGAGAATGACACGATTGAAAATATAAATAAATATATAAATAATAAATACTTATAATATATTTTCTTTGTTTTTTATAATGATGTAACCGACAGGATATCCATTAATGGATAAAGCCGTGCCACTGATACTGCATTCTTTAAGCGAGGGCTCCCAAGCTACTTCAGTTAATTTTAAATGGATAATAAAGATAAAGTATGTTAAACTTGAAGCATGAGAGCTTTTGTCTATTTTAAATATGAGGATTGTCTTATGAAGATCAACAGAAAAGTTTTTTTAAAAAGCCTCGGATTTGGCGCCGTTGGAACCCTGACCGGGAGTTCCCTCGCTAAAACTGCTGATTCATCCGGATTAACAGAGCCGTATGCAACCGGTCCCATCAAAAAAAGAAAATTGGGCAAAAACGGCCTGATGGCATCTGTTCTGTGCCTGGGTGCCGGAAGTCGTTTTACCAATGAGCAGTTCCTGCCTGGGGATGAACGGGGGGAATATATGCGTTATGCCATGAGCCAGGGTATCAATTATATCGATACGGCTATCAATTATGGCCAAAGTGAGATAATTCTGGGTGAGTTGTTCAACAGTGATGACTGGAGCAAACTGATAATAAGTTCGAAAACTCCGTCAAGAACATATGACGATGTGATGAGGGATTTTGAAATCAGTGCAAAAAATCTGAAACTAGATTATCTTGACGTCTATCTGTTGCATAACAATGCGTTATCGAATAGCGTCGATGATAACAGAGAGATATTTTCCGCGCTCCTGGAATTGAGAGAGAAAGGTCATGTCGGTAATATCGGATTTTCATCGCACAGTGCCGTGAGCTTGCCTGTTGCTGTAAATCTTGTCAAAGAATATGACCTGGATCACCTTGTACTTAATGTTGCCGAAGACCGCGTTGATTACCGGCCTGCCATGCCGGAGATACTGGCTACAGGTTGTACAGTTGCGGCTATCAAGGTAACACGCTCCTTTGAGGGAAAAGGTCCCGTTGAAAGTGCGCGATTATCCTATAAAGATGTCCTGGACCGATCATTTGCTTCGGCAATCATCTCTCATTCAAATGCGGGTATTGGAGACCGTGGCTGGAAAGTAGTACTGGATGAAAATCTTAAAACAGCCAGAATGTTTGCGTAATTAACAGTAGAGGATTAATACTGGTATTTACCTGTTGCAATCTTTAGTAACGGGCGTCAAGATGGCTGAGGAGCTGATTGGAACGCAGATCGTAGTGGATAATACTGCGGTTGGTGCTTTGTCCTGATCTTATATTCCATATGAAGGCACGTTTTCCCGCATTGACAAGCCCTCATTCCCTTATATCTTGCTTCTCTGTCTGAAAACGTGGATTTCGGACTCAGTGCTAGAGTGTCAGGATGTAAGAGAAATGTGATAATTTAATGATGATAGGCAAACCGCATCCAACAGAAAAATATCTCCGTGAGGAAGCATGAAAATCGCAAAGATACAGGAGACGGCCCGGGGTTTGGGCCTGGTGTTTTCCGGGAAGGCAGTTTCAGAGATGAAGCTGAAAGAGGGCGAACCGGTCGTTGTCAAACAGGGTATGTTTCGGCGGGAGATATCCGCCATCCAGAAGATGGAAGGCAGCATCGGCGTGCTGATCCCGGATGACATTGTGAACGAGCTTCAGCTAAAAATAGGGAAAAAGACCGTGATTGATCGCGAAGGCGATACCGTGCTGGTCAAACCGCTACAGGAGGATTTCAGTGAATGGCTGGATGACGGTTTCCGCAACCCGAATCTGGACTGCAACTGCTGAGGTCGCGGTGCAGGTGTGAGGATTGGCTGCCCACCCGTGGTGGTTGTAATGCGAAATACCATAATCAGCGAACAAACATCTTGTACACGGGTTTCACAGCCAGAAGCAGCATGGCGAAAAGATACCAGATGAAATGAATTTCAGTAAGTGCGGGCAGCAGTGCGGCCAGCAGCAGACCGAAGGCGATGCTGCTGAATTTGACCAGGGCAATGTCGCTCCAGCTCAGTTCGGCGATGCCTTTGTTGATCCATTCAAAAAATTGCATGGGTATGTATTCAGTTCGTGGGGCAAATGTAAAAATTCGTTTTGTTGATATAAGGTAAACTATAATTCACCATTTGTCATATGCCTGGAAGGAATCCGATGCCGGATGGAAATAAAATAAAAGGAAGGCAGAGAGAGTCAGGTTGCAAACAGTGTCGTTGCGCAGTGTTACCTGCCATCTTTTCGATTGCCCTGCTTCTGATTTCACCGGATTTGGCGGCGAGCCATGGTAGCATGGGCACAGAAGGTGATAATCGCAGGTTCGAGGACCAGGTTAGCATTTCGGGTTCGTTCCGGCCGGTGTTCAGCTGGATCGAGACGCGCAACCGGGACGGGGAACGGTCTCGTGACCACGCCATGAATGCCCGGCTGCAGTTGCGGGCGGAGTACGAGATCACGCCGGAGGTAACATTTCGGGCCAGGCTGGCCGGACGCGCATCCACCAGCCAGGACAATATGGAATTCGTGCTGGAGGACCATACCCCGCCCGATGGCAGTTATCCGCCCGGGACGGTCACCTTTGACGAATTCGTCCTTTCCTGGAGGATGCGGCCGGATCTGACCGTTGCGGCGGGACGCTTTCAGGCCAGGTTCGGGCTGGCCGGGATCATCCCCAAGGGCCTGGACCGGTATTACGGCTCCAATCTGAGCATTGGGCATACCGACGGGTTATGGATCCGGTGGG
>SLKA01000118.1 GCA_007134845.1 Balneolales bacterium | reverse complement strand
CCACTTCGGGATCAAATCCCGAGTAACTGGTGAACGTATAGAGATTCCTGCCGCTCACCGAGACTTTGGCTCGCCGGACCACGTTGCCGATTCCCAAGCGCTGAAGCTGTTGGCTGTGCAAGGAGTAGGCCAATGAAATTTCCCGGATTTTCAAGAAGCTGGCATCCTCTACAAATTCATTGACAGCTGCGTTGGCATTATAGAGATGCTGTGCAAAGTATTCTGCATGTCTCTGCTGGCCTTCGGATTTTCCACTCATATCCATGTCACCATGCCGGTAGCGGTGATACAGGGCCTGGCGTGTGTAGTTGTATACATCACCGCCTTGCTGCCAGTCTAAGAGTGCAAAGAGCGTGAAGTTTCTAAACTGGAAGGTGGTGCTGAGGCCGATATTGAAATCAGGATTGACATCGCCGATTTTCCTTCTCACGACTTCGCCTTCTTCGTCCACCATGCGCATAGGCCGCTCATCGGCAGAGTTCTCGGTGCCTTGCTGAATGACATAGCCCTGGGAGTTGATTGAAAAATCATCGATTCCAAGGTTATTGGGGTTGCCGGGTTGGTAACCATGCCAATTCATTACGTGTCCGTTATCATCGAGAGTGAGTTCATTGAGAGACCGGGCGAAGGCTTGTCCGTACATGGCGCCAAGCTGTTCGCCTTCGGCAATTCGAAAGATATTCAAACTGGCTTCTGAACTACCCTGACTCCGGTGGAAGGGGGTTCGATTGAGCTCGGTGATTTCCTGGCGGAACAACTTGTCAAATGAAAAGGTCATATCCCAGTTCATGCCAGATCTTCTGATGAGTCTTCCATTCAGGGCAAATTCGACAATTTCCGACTCCAGGGTCCCAACGTTTTGCCACTGGTTGCTGTAGCCGGTTGTCGGCGATACGGGAACAAGCAATATCTGGTCTTTGGCTACGGTAGAAGCATAGTTGATTTCGGCAAAGAACCGATCCAGGAAGCGGATGTCGATCCCCAGTTCCAGTTCACGCACATCAGCGGGTTTCAGATTGCGGTTACCGGCGGTGATTTTTTGAAGGCCGGCATCACCCAGTGTAACTACTTCATACTGAGCCGAAAAGCCGGGTCTCCTGCCAGAGGATCCGTAGGAGGCTCTCAGTTTCAGTTCGTTTACATTTGGAATGCGGAAGTCCTCGGTTACCCGGTAGGCACCCGCGGTACGGAAGTAGATTTTATATCGTTCATCTGCACCAAACAGGGAAGAACCGTCACGACGAATGATACCGTCAAAAATGTAGCGATCCTTCAAATCCAGGGTAAGATTGGCCATGGTATTTTCAGCCCGGACCTCCTGATTGGTGGAGGAGATTCTCATGCGTTCGATGCTGGAGTTTTCAAGGACAAAGAGCCCGGCGATCTGGAAATCACCGCCACTGGCCATGGTGAAGTCGTAGGGCCGGTTTTCGTAACTGTAGGAGAGATTCAGTCCTACATTGAGATCACCGAATTGATGGCGGAAAAGTGAGCGCAGGGTCAATATGTCGGCGTCCGAGCGGGAGTTGCTTTTCCAGAAAAGGCCTTCATGCGGCCTGGTTTCATCGGCCCGCTGGGTGCCTTTTTCAATGAAATTGTGGCTGCTGGTGTTGGTACGGTCCATGGAAAACCGTCCATCGAGCCGCAACCAATCTGCCACATCATATTGAGCGTGGAAACCACCCATGAATCGTTCTCTTTCACGGGAGAAGTCACGAGTGTGAAGAATATAAAGTGGATTCTGCGAGTTGGAAATTGGTGCGAAAGGATTGTATTTCTCTCCCCCCGGGCCGGGCTGCCGCAGATCCAGGTCGGGATGGGTATTCAGGATTCCCCAGAAGACATTGGCCCCCTGGCCGGTCTGGGTCATGGCATACCCGTCGATTTTACCATAAAAAGTGGTAAGTGAGACCCGAAGCCGGTCACTGATCTGGTTGTCAATATTGGCCCGCAGGTTTCTTCTTTTGTAATCGGGCATTTCGGCGATGACGCCTCCGTCACTGAGATTCTCAAAAGAGACCATGTAGTTGATATTGCCCTGCCTGCCTTCGAGAGAAACAAAGTTGGTATAAAAAGGCCTGGCGGAGAAAAACTCATCCTGCTGGTCAATAAGGAGGTCATAAGGCTGATCCATGATGCCCCGTGCGCTGATGGGATAAGGAATACCGTCAGCATCGCGATAGTTTCCCAGTTCATCGAACATGAAAGCATGGTGCTCGGTCAGGCTGATTTTCCTGGCCAGCGAGGAGTATCCCACTTCATTCCGGATGGTAACCCGGGTGTCGTCGACCTCCTGTCCCCGCTTGGTGATGATCTGGACTACCCCGCTCCCCGCAAGTGAGCCATACAGTGCAGCTGCGGCTGCGCCTTTGATGATTTCGATGGATTCCACATTCTGCATGTCGAAATCCTGGATCCGTCCCCGTGTGATAATTCCATCTACAACGATCAGCGGGCCCTGGGTATCGCCAAGATTGTTGGAACCACGAAGCCGCATGTACATATCGGATCCCGGGAGACCGGATGCCTGGACAACGCGGACGCCGGGAGCTCTTGCCCGGATAGCATTGGCCGGGTTGGTGGCCGGCACAAACTGAAGCTGTTCGGAGCGAATTGAGGTGATGGCAAAAGGCGTCTTGGTTTGCCGGGTTCCCACAGACAGACCGGTAACCACGATGTCATCCATTTCGTAAATATCGGTCAAAAGAGAAACATTATGCACCAGCTCCTCGTCCTCGGCTATTTCTATTGAAGCAGTGTAGGTGGTGTAGCCTACAATGGTAATCCGGAGGGTATGGGTGCCTGTGGGAATGTTCTCCAGGGAATATTCGCCATCCAGGTTGGCTGCGGTACCGCGGGCTATTTCAGTCAGAAAGATGTTGGCACCGGGAATAGGCTCCTCGGTAGCAGCGTCGGTAACGACCCCGGAGAGGGATCCGACCTGTGCTACTGACGATACAGGAAGTGCAAAAAAGAATAAAAGAAGGAGTAACTGTATTTTTTTTATCATTGTAGCCTCATGATTCGGTTGGTTGCACGATAGTGTCACGGGATGTGATTTGAAGAAGGCGGTACTAAACAGCACAAAGCATGCTTACTCATAGAGATTATGCCTGATGGGCTGGTTTGTCCCCCAAAAAAAACAGGATTGTTCTTATGCCCCCGATCAATTTCCCTGCAAGAGAGTCAAACCTCTCCATTTCATCATAACAACTATTTTGGAATACCGCAATGTAGCGCCAGCTGGAAAATCAACTAATTTGACTTTTGAAAAGAAAAACTATTGGTAATGCCGTTGATTTCAGTGAATCACCAACACTTTGGTAAAAATTTATTATGATTATTTTTTTAGAGAAAAACAACCAAAAACCTGTCATTTTTTTGAATAAGCGCTATATGTCAAAAAAAGATTGCGAAGCTGTGGTGTTTCAGGGCGCTACGAGACTCATCAGGATTCCGCAGAACCAGGCGGCGTAGGTGCCAAGTGCGTATCCGACCACGGCAAGAAGCACGCCCACCGGAGCCAGGGCCGGATGAAACGCCGATGCCACAATGGGCGCCGACGCCGCTCCGCCGATATTGGCCTGGCTGCCCACGGCCACGAAGAAGAACGGGGCGCGGATGATCTTGGCCACGGTGAGCAGAATGATGACATGGCAGATGATCCAGATGAAACCGATCAGGAAATAGCCGGGGTTCTGGAAGACGGCCATGATGTCCATGCGCATGCCGATGGTGGCCACCAGGATATACAGGAGCAGGCTGCCGATGCGCGAAGCGCCCACCCCCTCAAGCGTTCGCGCCCGGGTGAAGGAGAGGCCCAGGCCCAGCGCCGTGGCGATGCTGATGAGCCAGAAGAAGGGCGAGGTGAGACTGAGGCGGTCCAGGTTGGGGAAGTTGTCGACGATCCATGGGGTGATGTTGTCGGAGCCGAAATGTGCTATGGCCGTCATCCCGAACCCTATCCCAATAATAGCCATGGTGTCGGGTAGCGTGGGCATTTTTTCAATGCTCAGCCGGTAGTTTTCCACTTTCTTGCGAAGTGATTCGATGGCGCTCACATCGCCCTTGAAGAATTTGTCGATCCGCGGTGATATGCCGGCGCCGTAGAGCAGGAAGGCAAGCCAGATGCTGGCGATGAGCACATCCACCGTCACCATGGCGGCAAAGAGGTCCGGGCTGGCGCCGAAAATCTCGAGCATGCCAGCCTGGTTGGCCCCGCCGCCGATCCAGCTCCCGGCCACGGTGGCCAGTCCGCGCCAGACGGCATCTGGACCCGCACCGCCGACCAGGTCGGGGGCGAACGAAGAGACAATGAGGATGGCCAGGGGTCCGCCAATCACGATGCCGGCGGTCCCGGCAAGGAACATGATGATGGCCTTGGGTCCCAGCTGCCACACCGCTTTCAGGTCGATGCTGAGCGTAAGCAGCACCAGGCTGGTGGGCAGCAGGTACCGAGAAGCGACATAGTAGAGGTTGGATGCCTGCCCGTCAATGATTCCGAGCGTGTTAAAAATGGAGGGGATGAAGTAACAGAGCAGCAGTGACGGCACGTAGGTGTAGAATTTCTGGAAGAACGGTTTTTCGCTGCGCTGGGTGATGAAGATGACGGCAAGGATGCTTGCCAGGATTCCGAGTACAATGGCATCGTTGGTAAAAACTGCCGTGCTTTGTGTCGCTTCGTTCATCTGTGTGTTAATTTCGTTCTGGAGCGGCATGACAAAATCAAAGGACGTAAAATAGAGTTTTTAGATTCAAATCATAACATTTTTCGGGGCGGGCGGGGCTGAAAATATGCTAACAACAAGCTGAAATTATGCCGGCAACATACGGGCAACATACGGGCAACGAGCGGTTACTATCCGAACGGAGTCAGACTTCGTGCTTTTCGGCTTCACCGGTTTCCAGTGCTTCGCGGATCAGCTTGTCCCTTTTTCGGCTGCCGCTTCTGATGCCAAGAAAGGCACCCGCCAGAACGGCGAGGGTTATCATCCCGAAAAACAACAGCGCAGCACCGGGACCGCTGAAGCGGTCTGTCATGAGCGAGAGGATGAGGGTGGGCAGGATCAGCACAAGGGCCAGCACATAGGGGTAGCGCTCCATCTCGAAGGTTCGGCTGCAGAAGCGTTTGCCAAGGGCGAAGCTCAGGTTCAGAAAAATGAGGATGAAACCGAGGGCAAATACAGAACCGGCGATATCGGGTAGCTCAACGAACGGGATGAGTGCCTGGGTGAAGAAGTACACGACGACACCCAGAAGCAAGGCGGCCCCGGCGAATGCGAACGCACGAGCTATTTGTTGTTTGAGGTGAGACATAGTGTTTTTATTCGAAAAAATGGTTCTATCGGCAGAAAAAGGCTCAAACCGGTGATGCAGACAGGGCAACAGCGGTCTCCGGCATGCTTACCTGCTGGTTATCCACACTTCCGGATCGAGGTTGGTGTTGTGGTCGCGAATCATGAAAAAGAGCGAGGTTCCCCGAAGTGAATCCTCATCACCTGACCGTCCGATCACTTCACCCTTCCGGACAAACCGGTTGCGACCGGCAGTGATATCGGTCATGTTACCGTAAACGGTGATGTAGCGGCCATGTTTCACGAATATACAATTTCCGAAGCCTGGAATCGGTTGCACAGCAAAGACATATCCATCGTGAACAGCCCTCACTTCGCTGCGGGCTTCGACCAGGATTTCTATGCCGGGGTTATCGATGCGGGTGCCGTATACCGGGTTGACCCGGTTGCCAAAGCGAGCGGATACAACTCCGGAGTTTACAGGCCATGGCAGGTCGCCTTTAAGCTGTTCGAATGAATTTTCCAGGGTTTTGAGCAGTTCGTCGTTCGGCAGTTCCGAGTCGTGCATCGGAGTGGAGTAGCGCGCAATCTGGGCTTCCCTCTCCCGGCGGCTGCGGATATTTTCGGCGCTGGCCAGACGCCTGAGCCGTTCCTGCTCCAGTCGTGCAAGCCGTTCCTGTTCCGCAGCACGGATCCGTGCCTCTTCATCAATCAGTTCCGACAGGGTCTCCTCCAGCGTTCCGGCTTCCCTGCGCGTTGCGGTCAGTCGCTGTTCCAGACGGTCGCGATCACGCCGCAACTCGGCCACCTGACGCTCCTGCTCCTGTCGCCGGCGTTCCAGGGCACTCCGCTCCTGCTGCATTTCCGCGATATTCTGCTGACTGCGCCTGCGCGCATCATCAAGCTCCTCCCCGCGTAATTTCAATTCGTCCTGCATTGCGGTGATCTGCCAGGCCTGGCCCTGCCGGTACTCTTCGAATCGCTGCAGATAGTACGAACGAACCAGCATCTGATTGATCGAGGCGGAGGTCAGCAGGATCACCTCGTCGGGCATCCGGCCATGCTTGTAAATATAGGTGAGCGTCGATTTGTAATTATCGATGATGGTGTTGAGGTCCTCGGTGAGGTCATCGATCTGCTGCTGGGTGATCCCGAGCTCCTGCCGGATGGAGGCCCTTTCTTCTTCCATATTTCGCAGCAACGCGGTGCGCAGGGTGATCTCGTTGCGCAGATTCTGGTACTGTTCGTATACATCCGTGTAGACGTCGGTCGCCTCGGTGATCTGCACTTCAAAGCGCTTGATCTGATTGCGCAGCGATTCGATCTCGTTCCGGGCGTTTTCCTGCTGCTGTTGAAGCTCAACCCGGATATTCTGATAGTTCTGTCCATGCAATGCCGCCGGAGCTCCGGAGATCGCCAGTAAAAAGGTCGCTATAGCAAGGATCGCCAGTCGGTTCATAGCCTAATGAGTGCAACGTCCCCGGGGATACCGGGATCAAATTCCAGTTCGGTGGGATTGACTTCCAGCGCTCGTATGACCAGAAAAATATTCGATGTTTCATCGGTGCTCAAAATCTGGATGCGTCGCGGAAGCCGGTGTCCCTCGATTTCGGCATAGTTGTCAAAAGAGAATGTACTGTAGGCTTGGGGATGATGTGTCGGGCGTTCGGTTCGGCGAAGTGACATCTGCTCCCGGCTGACAAAATGCCGGTCGCCGTGGTTTGTCCGAATCAGGAAGAAATCATCGCTTTCGTAGATGGCATCGATCTGTTCCGGAGCGGTGATAGGGTGAAGCATGCGAATCAGGTTCATTGCACCGATGCCGTTGAGGTAAAACCAGGCGGCCTCTTCATGAGACATTTTGTGCGCCACTTCTTCAATGCGGTTATAGACTATTACGGAATCGGGGTCGCTGTAAATGCGTCCGCCTTCGATGCCGAGGTTGTTGCTTATGAGGAGCAGGCTGTGGAGCCGGTCGGAGCGAAATCGGATATTGGCACGTTCGGTGCGCCCCGGTTCGCTCACCTGGACACTGGCGCGGCCGCTGATGGCGTTCAATGTCTGGTTTTTCTCCGCATAACGTTCGAAAAAGATCTCTTTTTCGACTTCGGACGTAATAAATGTGCCTTCATCTAGCTGCAGGGTTTCGGGAACGGCACACCCGGATACCACGATCAACAGTGCAATGACAGCTGCATATGCTGTGTTTCGCGGCAGGCACCGGCAGGAGAGATTGCCGGAGAGAATTCCGTTGAGGGATGATATATGACCGGCTTGTGTCATCACATCAGTTTAAATGAAGACGTTCCTTGAGGTGCCTCAGGTTATCGTCCTTGTCATAGGCTTTCTGCCACCAGTACATCGCCCGGTCCGGTTCACCCAGCTTGTCGTAAACATCGCCCATGTGTTCCATCACCACCGCACTGGCATCACCGGTTTCGATGGATTCCCGGATGTATTTCCTGGCCTTCTCGTAATCGCCTATCTTGAAATAGATCCATCCCATGGTATCCAGGAAAGCGGCATTGTCCGGATTAAGCTCAAGAGCTCTCTGCGCCATGTCTCTGGCCTCCTCCAGCCGGACCTCACGTTCGGAAAGGTAATAGGCATAATTGTTCAGCGCGACGTCATTATCCGGATCCAGGGTAATCGCCTCTTCGTATGCGGTGTCGGCCGAGTCCCAGTTATCAAGGGAGGCGTACGCATCCCCCAGGGTTCCAAAGATAATGGATCGGAATTCGGCGCGTGAAGGAAGTTCGGAAGCTGCGCTCAGGAATTTGGCAGCCTCGTCGTACTCATCCTTCAGGAAGTAGGATCCGCCCTTGAAGAAGAGAATGAATGCATCCTGCGGGATGAATTCATCGGCCTGCTGTGCGGCTTCAATGGCCTCCTCGTACCGGCCTTCAATATAATAAGTCTGAACCAGCTGTCGCCAGGCGGCCTCATTTTCGGGCATAAGTTCGGTTGTGCGCTTCAGGTGGTGCAGCGACTGGTCTCCGTCATCTGCAAGCATGTAGAACTCGGAAGCCATGGCATGGGCCATGCCGTTATCGGGTTCATCACCGAGCAGGCTCTCGATGAGTCTGGCCGCCGTATTTTGAAGCGGTTGGTTTTCCGGATCATTGGAAAACCGGCTCAGCACATACTGTATAATTTCAAGCTTATTGCTGATCGACACTTTCGGGTCACCGACCAGTCCAAGCAGCAGCCGGCCCGCTTCATCCCACTCCTCGTGCATGATGTGAATGTCGGCAAGATTAACCAACGCCTCAGGATGATTTGGATTTCGCTGGAGCACCTCTTCAAGGAGTGTCACAGCCTCATCGGTCCGTTCCTCTTCGAGGTAGAACTGGCTGAGCATCAGGAGCGTGTTGACATTGCCCTGATCCAGTTCAAGGATCTTCAGCAATTCATTTATAATCGACTCCGTGTCATCAAGCCGGGTGAAATTGCCAATGCGCTGATAGTGGACCGAGCGGTCCGGACCCAGAAGTTCAAGAATCCGCTGATAGGTCTCGTTCGATTTCACATAATCGCCCTGGGATGACTGGATGCGCGCCTTGGTATACAGCACCTGGATGTCTGACGGATGGAAGACCAGGGTCGAATCGAGGTGACGGATCACCTCCCGGTAATTACCCTCGGCACGGAGCCCTTCCACAAGCTGCAACCGGTACCATTTGTTCTCCGGTTCCAGGTCAACCGCAATGCGCCCGTAGAAAATACTGCTGGCCGGATCGTTTTTCTCCATATAGAGCCGGCCGAGGGTATAATTAACACCCGGTTTATCCGGATGGATTTCATTTGCCCGCAGCAGATGCACTTCAGCCTGCTCAAGGTCGTTGAGTTCCATGGCGGTGATGCCGCGTATGAAATGAGCGCGGGCGCGGATCTCCTTATCGGTTGATGCGGGTTTACCGCTGTCACCGGACATGACCCGTTCCGCCGTCCGCTCCCCGGAGGGATGTCGTTCCTGATCGGCTCTCACCGCAGTTTCACTGGTCGAGCATGCCGCGAGCATCAGTGACGGAAGGATCAGGGCAGCAGCAATGTGGACAAATAGGATAGTTCGCAATGACATCAATTTCCTGTTCGGAGTAATTTTACAAAGGTAACGAATTACGCCGAAATATGGTACGGCGGAGACAATGTGCGGGTAATAAAGATATATGGTGGCAATGACGCAATATGGTGGCAATGACGCTAAACGGTGCCATATGAAGATGCAGTATCAAAGTAATCATGGCCCCGGCTGTAACGCCTGCACTGGTGTGATCTTCAACACATGCTGCACCGTGCGAATAATGCGGCTCCGACCATTGGATGACTCAGAATGTACGCAGTATGGATTCGGTCTGTGATACGTACATCCCTCCGAAAAGGTTGACGTGGACCAGCAATGGATAAAGGTTGTAGATATCACGGCGCTGCAAAAACCCGGGCTCTAGCGGGAATTCCTGTTCATAACCCGAGTAGAAACCGCTTCCGAAGCCGCCGAAAAGGGTTGTGAATGCGAGCTCGGCCTCGCGATGACCGTAGTAAACGGCCGGATCGATGAGTACTGGCCGGTTTTCATTGTCGCACAAATAGTTGCCGCCCCACAAATCCCCGTGCAGGAACGATGGCCGCTCTTCCGGCATGAGTTCGGGTAGCATGCTGATGAGCCGGTCCAGCGATTTCCGCACCGTTCCTGAAAAGAAACCGCTCTTGCGTGCCATCGCAAACTGGGGCACCAGGCGGCATTCGGCAAAAAAGGTTGGCCAATCGTCACGGTACCCATTCTTCTGGGGAAGCCTACCGATGTAGTTGTCGTGATCGAGACCGAACTGCGGCGCCGTCTGCCGGTGTATGCGCGCCAGTGAACGGCCGAAACGGGTGTCGAAATCACCGGATGGACGTCCTTCATCCACATAGGAGAGTATGAGGAAGGCGTGACCGTTTTCATGATCTTCGGCCAGTCCGTGCACATCGGGGATGTGCATCTTATCATCGCCACCGGCGGCGGTTTCTGTGGCATCGGCTAGCAGCCGGAGCCCCATCGCCTCCTTTTCGAACATGTCGCGCAGGTCAAGACGGTTCTGTTTGACAAAAAAAGCGGATCCGCTCTCCAGGGTCACCTTCACGGTTTCGTTGATGCAGCCACCGCCAACTGGTGAAACCGTCCGGACATCACTATTGAAGTGTTCCCTGAAGTGTTTTTGTAATTCGTGTGAGAGCTTCATGAATCAGACGATCAGGGGCTCATATGGGGGCGGGCGGTGTCGAGCAGTGATTCACAGCTGCGCATTACGATTTCAAAAACAAGTTCAAAGCCGTTGATCCCGCCGTAATAGGGGTCGGGAACTTCCATGTCGCCGGGCACCGGATCAAAATCTCTCAGAAGGAAGATTTTGTCGCGATACTGGCTTTTACGGTCCATTCGCTGTAATTCGTGCAGGTTTTCTTTGTCCATGGCGATTATCAGATCGAAGTAATCAAAATCGGAGTACTCGAATTTCCTTGCTTTGGAGTTGAGGGAAACTCCATTTTGTTCAGCGATCATCCGGCTTTTGCTGTTGGCTGGTTCGCCGACATGATAGGCCGCTGTACCGGCGGAGTCGACCTCCACCAATGCGGAGAGTCCGTCTCGGTTGATGATGTGCTGAAAGACGCCCTCCGCAGTCGGACTTCGGCAGATATTGCCAAGACAGACGAAACAGACTTTAAGCGGGTTTTCTGTGGTTATTTTCCTCAGATCTAAGCTTGTAACCGATTGCATGGTATTGGATTGAGTGTTATATAGCACTGTGCTGCAGCGCGTGTATTATCAAAAAAAGCTGAAACAGAAAATAAAAAGCCACTTTTTTTATAAATTTCCAATCAACGATTTTTTTTACTGCCTGATGCGTTTACCTTCAAACTCAGGACTAAGAAATATATTTCGTATATTTACGCTCTTATTAAAATTAATTAGCAGTGAACCCTTTCTCGATGTATGAGTAAGAAATTCAAGGAAGTCAAACAGTTACAGTACGCCAAAGCAGAACTTGAGATTCTCGACTGGTGGAAAGAAAATGATGTTTTTGCCAAAAGTGTGACCACAAGGCAGGACGGAATTCCATTCACATTTTATGAGGGTCCGCCCACTGCCAATGGCCGCCCGGGCATCCATCACGTGCTGTCACGTACGGTGAAGGACCTTTTTTGCCGGTACAAGACGCTCAAGGGTTTCAAGGTGGACCGCAAAGGGGGATGGGACACACACGGACTTCCTGTGGAAATTGAAGTGGAAAAAGAGCTTGGTCTCCAGGGTCGTGCACAGGTCGAGGAATACGGTATTGCCGAGTACAATGCCAAATGCCGCGAGAGCGTGCTGCGATACACCGGCGAATGGAACCGCCTCACCGATCGCATGGGCTACTGGGTTGATCTGGATAATCCCTATGTCACATTCGACAATAACTATATCGAGTCGGTCTGGTGGGCGCTGCGGCAGTTGTTTGACAAGAATTTGATTTACAAGGGGTATAAAATTCAGTGGTATTCCCCCGGCAGCGGTACCGTGCTGAGTTCGCACGAGGTGAGCCTTGGCTACCAGGAGGTCCAGGATCCGTCGGTTTACATCACATTTCCTGTGGATGGCGAGGAGCGCACGTTCTTTATGGCATGGACGACTACTCCCTGGACACTCATCTCGAATATGGTGCTGGCGGTGCATCCTGAGCTGGACTACGTAAAGGTACGGATGGAGCAGGATGGCGAAGAAGTGTTTTACTACCTGGCGAAAGAGCTGGTGCCCAAAGTACTTGGTGAGGGATACGAGGTGGTTGAGGAGCTCAGGGGATCCAATCTCATCGGTCGCACCTACGAGCCGATGTTCGATTATGCGCTCAAGGAAATTTCCAGAGATCAGGCCTGGCGTGTGGTTCCGGCCGATTTTGTGACATTGGAGGAAGGAACCGGCATCGTGCACATTGCTCCTGCATTTGGTGCCGATGACTACGACATTTGCAAGCGTGAAGGCATTCCGATGTTCAACCCCGTCAACCGGGAGGGTCGTTTTGAGCCGGTTGTTGAAGATTTTGCCGGTGAGTGGTTCAAGGATGCCGACAAGGGTATTGCCCGCAATATCAAGGAGAGGGGTCGGATGTTCCGTCATGAAACCTATCTCCACAATTATCCGCATGACTGGCGCAAGGGCACTCCGCTGATGTCCTATCCTGTGGAGTCCTGGTTTATAAAAACCACGGCAGTGCGAGACCGCATGGTTGAACTGAACAAGACCATCAACTGGAAGCCGCCCGGCACCGGAACCGGTCGTTTTGGCGCCTGGTTGGAAAACAATGTGGATTGGGCCATTTCGCGCCAGCGTTACTGGGGCACGCCGCTTCCGATCTGGGTGAATGACAATAATCCGGAAGAAATCGTGTGTGTCGGAAGCATTGAGGAGCTGCGGGAAAAAGCCGGACTCGATTCCGCCGAAGAACTGGACCTGCACCGGCCGTATATTGACAAGTTCACATGGAGGGCGGATGACGGAGGAACCATGCGTCGCATTCCCGATCTGCTTGATGTCTGGTTCGATTCGGGTGCGATGCCGTTTGCTCAATACCACTATCCGTTTGAGAACAAGGCGGAGTTCAAAGAGCATTTCCCGGCAGATTTTATAGCCGAGGGCGTAGACCAGACCCGCGGCTGGTTCTACACCCTGCATGCCATCGCCACCATGCTGTTTGATTCACCAGCGTACCTGAATGTTGTGTCCAATGGACTCGTTCTGGATGCCAAAGGCGAGAAAATGAGCAAAACGAAGAACAATGCGGCCGATCCGTTCGATGTCATCAGCCGTTTTGGTGCCGATGTCACCCGCTGGTACATGATGAGCAACTCATCACCCTGGGAGAATCTCAAGTTCGGTGAAGACGGACTCCAGGATACCCAGCGCAAGTTTTTCAATACGATGGTGAGTACCTACTCGTTCCTGACAATGTACGCCAATATCGACAAATGGACCTATTCCGGCGTGCCGATACCGTATCCTGACCGCTCCGAAATGGACCGCTGGATCATCTCGCGGCAGTTCACCACCATCAAGAAAGTGGATACGTTCATGGACGATTACGAGCCCACCCGTGCGGTTCGTGAGATCGAGCGTTTTGCCGATGATCTGAGCAACTGGTATGTGCGCCGCAGCCGGCGCCGGTTCTGGAGAGAGGGCAAAAGCCTTGACAAGACAGCGGCCTACCAGACATTATACGAGTGCCTGGTAAACCTGGCAAAGATTTCCAGTCCGATCGCTCCGTTCATATCCGAGTGGGTGTACCGGAACCTGAATACGGTGACCAGCTTCGAAGAGGAATCCGTGCATCTGACATTCTATCCTGCCGTCGAAGAAACGGCGATAGACCGCGAACTGGAGTACCGGATGAATATGGCCCGGACCATCTCCTCGATCGTCCTGCGCATCCGTAACAAGATCAATATTAATGTGCGGCAGCCGCTTGCAAAACTTATAGTCCCTGCGAACAACGAAGAACAACGCCTGGCAATATCTTCCGTAAAAGATATTATATTAGACGAAGTAAACGTTAAGCAGATAATGTACGTTGCCGACGATTCGGGAATCGTCCAGAAAAGCGCAAAACCCAACTACCCGGTTCTGGGCAAGAAGCTGGGCAAGAGGATGAAAGCAGTAGCGGCGGCGTTGCAGCAGCTTACAACCGAACAGATAACCGAATTTGAAATAAAAGGGGAATGGCAGGTGGATCTTCAGGATGGAGACCCCGTCACCCTGTCTACAAAAGATGTAACGATTGCGCGACACGGTCTTGAAGGCTGGTCGGTGGAGTCGGAATCGGGTGTTACCGTGGCAGTGGATACGGAGCTTGACGAAAACCTGATACGCGAAGGATTTGCGCGTGAAATTGTAAATCGTGTGCAGAACATGCGGAAAGAAGCCAATTATGAGCTTACCGACCGAATTGATATCTTTATTGACGGCGACGATGAAATGAAGGCATCTGTTGAGTTTATGAAAGAGTATGTGAAAAGTGAAACGCTGGCAGAAGTGATTGAATTCGGTGAAGCCAGTAATTATGATTTTATCAAGCAGTGGGAAATTGATGATAAAAGTTGTACCATTGCGATTCAACGTAACACCAACTATTAATCCTCTGCAGCTATGAGCAAGGAAACAAAAGACAAAGGGGAGCGCATATCCCCGTACAGCGATGAGGAACTGGAGTACTTTCGCGCCATCATTATGAAAAAACGGCAAGATGCCGAGAAGGATTTGAATATCCTGATGGATGCGCTCAAAGAGAGCACGGAGAATTCATCTGATGAGTCGGCGTATTCGTTCCATATGGCTGATGCCGGAACAGATGCCCAGGAGAGAGAAAAGACATATATGCTGTACAACCGCACACGGAAATTTATCAAATACCTTGATGATGCCCTCCAGCGCATCAACAATAAAACGTATGGCGTTTGCAAGGTGACAGGCAAGAAAATTTCCAAAGGGCGGCTTGAAGCGGTCCCCCATACCCAAATCAGCATCGAAGCCAAACTGAAAAGGCGATAACTGAAAAGGCGATAATAGTTTTGAATCAGGCTAGGAAGAAACTGACCGCATTCGGAGTGACAGCACTCATCGTCCTCCTTCTGGATCAGCTCAGCAAATATTGGATACGAACCACGCCGGATCTGCACCACTATACGATCATAGAGGGGTGGTTTGCGTTCAATTTCACCAAAAATCCCGGCATGGCCCTCGGTATTCACTGGGCGGATACCTGGGTGATCAGTCTGATTGCGATCTTTGCCACTGTGATCATCCTGATCTATGTCATGAAGACGATGAAATCTGCTAACCTGGGCTATATGGTTTGCATGGGACTTATTGTCGGCGGTGCACTCGGGAATATATCCGACCGTTTTTTCATGGCTATCGTGGGCGGCTACGGCGGTGTGCTGGATGGGCATGTGGTGGACTTTCTCCATTTCAAGCTCCGGATCGGTGAGTTTGATGTGTTCCCCTATATTTTCAATGTTGCCGACAGTGCGATTACCGTTGCCATTATCACGCTGATTGTGTTCTATAAAAAGCTGATGCCTGACATTGCCGGCGAAAAACCGGTGGTGGATAACAGGGCTGATGACAACAAGGCAGGTGCCGGCGAGACAGGTGCCGACAAGACAGGTGCCGGCGAGACAGGTGCGGACAAGACAGATGCCGACAAGACAGGTGCCGACAAGACAGGTGCCGACAAGACAGATGCCGACAAGACAGGTGCCGGCGAGACAGGTGCGGACAAGACAGATGCCGACAAGACAGGTGCCGGCTAGGCTGACGATCCGGCATAGACGTACAGGTCTCCACTCGGAAATTCCTTCAGATCAGGTTCGGCCCAACTTCAGATCAGGTTCGGTCCAACTTCAGATCAACCTCGGCCCAACTTCGAAGCTACTTCAGATTTTCTCACGATTTTCTCATGAGGCGTTCATGGAATCCGGTTCATCCATTCTGATTGATCATTACAAAAATCCGCGCTGTAAGGGCGTCATTGCCCATACCGACCGCCAAAGAGAGATTCACAACCGGAAATGTGGAGACAGGCTTTCGTTTACAGCCCGCATTCATGACCGTACCTTGCATGAAATCCGGTTTGAAGGGGATGGGTGTTTCTACTGTATTGCATCGGCATCCATCCTTTGCAGTACGATACCTGGCGGAAGCATTGAAGCTGTGCTGGATGATATTGCCCGGTTTCGCACCTGGCTGATGGATGAGGAACCCCGATCTGCCAGACCCCCTGAATCGATGAAACCGAAGCGTGCCGGGAGTGAGGCTGATGAACGAAGCGCATCAGCACGTGACCGGAACCTGGATACGATCCGTGCGCTTGGCGAGGTTAAGGCCTACCCGATGCGGATCGATTGCGTTGACCTTGCTTGGAAGGGTGTGGAAGCGTTGCTCTCAGAGCCGGAGGATCAGTAACATCACACGATTACATCATTTACAGCAATGTTGTACATTACCGTATTCGAAGTGAAAGATGGAGCTGACCCGATTTCGGGCCATGCATGTTACATCAGCAGGAAAAAGTGAATGAAAAAAATCCGGCGCGGATCAGATGAAGCGATAGATGCGGTCATTACCTGGGTTGACGGCAGCGATCAGGAACACCGCAAGAAACGGTTGCGGGCACTGAATCAGAATGCAGACGAAAGGAGTCCGGCACTGTCATCCCGGAGTGATGAAACCCGGTTTCTTGATAATGGAGAATTGCGTTTCTGCATTTCATCAATCCGTACGTTTGCACCCTGGATACGGAATATCTATCTGGTGACTGACAACCAGCGCCCCGGTTTTCTCACTGATGAGGTTTGTGATGAGCTGAGCTTGAAGGTAGTTGACCACTCACAGATATTTGACTCTTACGAGTGGGTATTGCCGACATTCAACTCCCGCACAATCGAGACGGCACTGTGGAGAATTCCCGGTCTGGCTGACAAATTCATCTATTTTAATGATGATTTTGTGATAACGGCACCTGTGGAACCGGAGGATTTTTTTGTCGGTGAGAGTGTGGTGATGAGGGGGCAATGGCATGCGATAGTTGCCTATGGAAGATTGCGGCTGCTTGCAAACCGCATCGGTAGTTACTTGTCAAAGAAACTGTTTGGAGTTACGCGGACGATGCACCTTCTGCTTCAGATCAGATCGGCAAGACGGGCTGGTTTTGTTGACCGGTATTTCCGCATTGTGCATGTTCCCCACCCTGTATACAAGCCGGTTCTGGAGAAATATTTCGAGGAAAATCCGGATCATTTTGAGGAAAATATTCGCTATAAATTTCGTGATATCGCTCAGTTTTCGTCCATATATTTGGCATACCATTTGAAGATTGCACAGGATGAAGCTGTATTCAGAAGAACGGATGATGTGATGATGATCCACGGCGAGATGGATCCGCAATTTCTGCTTGGAAGAAAAATTCAAAAAGTAGTGCAGCAGGAAGTCCGGTTTATCAGCCTTCAGGGTGTGGAAAAAATGAACGAAAGGTGCAGGGAGCGACTGGAAAAGGTGCTGATCGAGCGGACCGGCATGTCGTTCTGAAAATCTCGATGCTCGAAAACTTCTGGGCAGCGCCTTGATTATTTAAATAAAGTAATTTTCCACTATCTCTTCAAATGCCAGTACCTTATCAGCAAGAGTTATATCAGTCAGATATGGAGTAATATCAGCAATCATATCTTTCATATTGAGACTCAGGGTGCTTTGAAGCAGGGCGTTTTTCAGTTCGGTGGGACCGGAGATTGAAAGTTTTGACTCCAGGTAATGGTAGTTCGGTTTTACCTGAAAGGACATCAGAATAATTGCATCAATAAAGTCCCGACCTCGTACCTGATCCTGCACCTGATCCTGATCCTGCATCTGATCCTGATCCTGCATCTGATCCTGATCCTG
>SLKA01000110.1 GCA_007134845.1 Balneolales bacterium | reverse complement strand
TCCCGGCAATATGGGTTCTCCACCCTATATTCTGGATCAACCGGGCGGCCATTATGTGGTTACCGAAGACATCCATGCCGACCGGACGGCCTTTGAAATTGCCGCTGAAGACATCACTATTGATCTGGGCGGCCACACGGTCACGCATGGCAATGAGCTGATCGACGATCTGGACTATGCCGAGCTCTCGCAATCCGGAGTCGGGATACGCCGAAGATCCGGGAGGCAAGCCACCGGGCTTCGCATATTCAATGGTACCGTGAAACAGGGAGAGGCCGAAAACAATGAGGAGTATTATGCGGCGGAAGATATGTTAAGACCGCAGGAAAGCGATAGATATGACGATCTTGCGTACAACATGGCCCGCGGTTTTTCCAACATAGAAATCAGCAATTTCAGCGATGTTGAAATTGCAGGGGTCACGGCCGAACATCGCTGGCATCAGATCTGGGCGGTACGGTTCGACGGGGCATTTGGAGCCTATGATATTCACCACAATATATTCCTGGACAAAGGAACGCAGATGTTTAATCGCCACGGTAGTGGAACGGTTCGGTCGGTCGGTTTCCGTAATCAGGTACATGACGATTCCACCCCGGGGAATGATATCCAATTCCATCACAACCTCGTCAAGCGCATCCGTCAAAACGCCTTTAACGGGGCACAGAAAAACTACAGCAATGAGATCTATGTCGACAGCTGGGTAGTGAATGCGTTTGCGATCTCCCCGCACAGTGAACGTGGAGAGGTTTACAAAAACAAGATCTTCATGACCGGCTATTACGGGACCGGGGTGACCTGGGCGGCGGAAGATCTGCATGTAAGCGATAATTTTATTCATATGGAAAACATTTCCACCATGATCAACCCGCCAGATCAGGGCCGAAGATTGATTGAGACCTGGGGCGAGCAGGATGTACTGATCGGCTTACGACTGACAAATTACGGGTCGGGAGGACAGGATAGGAGGAATTTTCTCTATGAAAATAATGTGATATTCGGTCGGAGCAGGGAAGAGGTGATCATGCGAGGCATCGCTCTTTTTTCTGATCACTCCGTGGAAGGCTTTTTGCTTAAAAACAACAGGATCAAAATTCTGGCAGAAGATAACATTGTGGAGCAGGCCGCCTGTATTGTCGCACAAGGTGCTTTTAATGATCGGTCGGAACATCTGCCCATATATTATGTAGACAGCATCATTGAATCGGACATCTGCAATATTCGATTCGGGGATGTATATGGCCGTGGAAGCAATCACCGGTTTGTAAACTGTCGTATTGTCAAACTCAGAGATCATCCGAATTACCATACTTTTGTTTTCGATGGCGGTAATTCGGTATTTAACCATGTCCTTCGCGATTGTGATTTTATAGACGGGGCGGCTTACAATGATGTCTACTGGAATAATACTCGTTCGAAGAGCAATTACCGGATAGACTGGACCCTGGAACTGAGAACCGAACCGGAAGTCGAAGTCACCATCAGGGACCGAAATGGCGAGCTTGTATTCACCGGTACCGCCGAGACAAGCGGGCAAACCCGAATACCGCTGACCCAGAGCATTATCCGTCCGGTTGAATGGTCCCCGGATCGTGAAGAAGTCAGAGTTGAATCCCGGTCAAGACATCAGGAAGAGCACTTATCACCTTATACCATCAGAGTTGCCAAAGGCGGCGAGGAGAAGATGACGACCGTTGAAATGGACAGTCAAAAGACGGTCGTCATAGACAGTGAAGCGAAGACAGACGGACCGGAAGAGTTCACGCTCAGGCAAAACTCACCTAATCCCTTTAATCCGGGCACTCGTATCCGGTTTGCGATCCGGGAACAATCTCACGTGAATCTGACGGTTTATAATGTACTCGGTCAACGAGTAACCACGCTTGTTGATGAACCTCGCCCGGAAGGGTGGTACTATGTGGATTTTGATGCGACCGGACTCTCCAGCGGAACCTATATCTACCGCCTGGAAGCCGGCGGATTTGTTGAAACAAAAAAGATGATGTATGTCAATTAGGTTACGGTAACAGCCATGTCTGCATTTCCTGCTTCTGGGCAGCCGGAAAAAGAATATTGTTAAGTATAAGGCGGTAGCCCGGACTGTTGGGAAATAACTCAAGTTCGGTAGGCGGATCTCCGACACGGTGTGTGTAATCTTCGGGATCGTGCCCACCGTAAAATGTAAAAAAACCTTCACCCAGATTTCCGTGGATGTATTTTGCCTCATTGCGTCCGGGCGACTTGGCGAGGATAACAACATTGTTTTTGATGGTTTCCTTTCGGAATGCGGTGGTCTGACCGTAAAAGCCCTTTATGCTGCTGACATGATTCTGATTGAGCATGGTCGGCACCGGATCCCATTTGGCTGAAAAATTGAACAAGGTGAAGTAGTCCATCTCCTCGTCAACCTCAGCCATGCGCTGCTGCACATTAAGTATGTCTATGTTCCCGTGGCGGTATTCTGCCGGGTTGAGCGTGACTTCGAAATTTTCGAAGGCCAGGGTGTTGCGGAAATCCAGTTTTTCATTGGCATCCGGATCGGCAGGATCACCGTCGAACTGGGTGGGTACAATGTCAATTTCCATGGCAGCCAATGCGATATCGAAGGTATCGGTCCCCGAGCACATGGCAAATAGAAATCCGCCCTCACTGATGAACTCCCGAATAGTCCATACCACCGCCTTTTTCATTTCTGAGACCTTGTCAAATCCCATCCCTGAAGCCATCTCTTCCAGATCCCGAACCTGCCGGATATACCACGGCTGATTGCGGTAGGCGGCCCAGAACTTGCCGTGTTGACCCGTAAAATCCTCATGATGCAGATGGAGCCAGTCATATTCATCAAGGATACCTTTCAGAACCTCCTCGTTATAAATGGTCTCGTATGGAACCTCGGCGTAGGTCAGAGCAAGTGTTACCGCATCGTCCCAGGGAAGGGCATGGTCGGGTGTGTAAACAGCAATGCGCGGAGCTTTCTCAAGTTCTACAACCGACATGTTTACATTTGACCGTTCCACCTGCTCAATGATCTGGCGGGCCCTGGCTGCCGGTATCTGTTCAACAGTAACACCGCGCACCCGGCTCGTATGAACCATCTCATCGGTATGGGGCGCCATGAAGCTTCCACCACGATAATTCAACAGCCATTTGCCGGTGTTTCCGTCGAGAAGGTGCTGAAACATAACTCCGTAAGCCTTGAGATGATTGCGCTGGCCGTCATCCATGGGAATGAGTACATAGCTGGATTGCGCCTGTGCAACCACAGGATCAGGCTGCATGACAGGTATCAGAATCGCAAGCAACAATGTGATGACCAGATGAGTGGTGCTGTTTTTGTGATAGTTAACGTGTGGTTTCATTAAAGGCATTAATTTTTTTCCGGATTGATTTGAATTTCGAACTAACGAATTTCTGTAAACATTACTCAGATCTCACGCGCCAGGCGCTCCAGGTCACGGATCCGGTTCCTGGCGAAATCGGAGTAATATCCATCCGGGTAGTTTACCAGCAGTTCCTCGTAATAACCGGAGACTGCATCGGCACTGAGAAGCACTGATTCGTGAGCTTCACCGTAAAAAATACGCTCAGCTGTATTCGGTGGCAGATTCAGCAATCCGGCCGGAACAAGTCCATCAGCAGACCGGTTCTCTTCCGTATCCCGCTGGTGCATGATGTAGACCACTTCCGCCAGCCGGGCTCGCTCCCAAAGCATTTGTTCACCGGCAGCCTGCCGCACAGATGGGCGCCGGGTGTAACGATCGATGACACGAAATGCATTTTCCGGATGCACCCTGCGCAAGGTGCGCGCGAGTAAAAGAATGGATTCGCCGTGAAGTGGTTCTGAAGTTGGTTTTTCGAGCACCGGAGCCAGCAGGTCGGCCGCCTTGTCATAGCGTCCGGTGTCATAGTAATACCGCGCCCTGGCATAGCGTTTGATTTCAACGTTTTTGTCTTCATCATCATAACCTTCCTGGATCAAGAACCGGAGCTGAAGTGCATTGTTTGCGTACCAGGAATGATTCTGCCGCTCAAGGGAGCGGAGCTGAAGTCGTGCGTAGGTGAAGTCGCCATTATAGAAATCACCGAGTCCGAGATAATAGCGACTTTTATCAGCGATTTCCCCGCTTCCGGCAATCCGGTTGCTTCGGTTGAAAGACACACGAGCCATGGAGAAATCACCATGGAAAAGCAGAATGCGCCCCTCAACATAGTGTGCAAGAGCTTGGTCGGATTCATTACGCGAGGCCTGTTCCATCTTCTGATGATATATAACAGCCTGATCCGGCTTTTTCAGGTGATCGAGGGCCAGTTCGGACTGGATCACAAGGGTCTGCATTAGCCGGTCATACCGCGGATATTGATTGGTCAGTTGCTCTATGGCATCGAATGCCTTGTGGTATAGTGAATCTGCCGCCCCGTCAAAATCCAGGTTCCGGTCCACCAGATAGCCGGCCCAGTCCTGATAGGATCGCGACAACTCCTCATAACTCCGGGCCTGAAGCGGATGTGAATCCAGCTCCAGGTAGTATGAAAAGGCCTGTTCGGCCAATTCGAATTCATTGCGGCTCCGGAGGTCACGACCAATGCGGAACATTGCATGGTGCTCGTTATTGCTGTAGCGTTCGAGTGTGCGGGCGGCAGCAAGGGCCCGGCGGTATAAGCCGCGTTCCATATTCAGCCAGACAAGAAAGTCACGGTAAGCAAGGTCGGTATCACTGCCTGGACGGTGCTGACCAAGTCTCTCCTCTGTTAGCAGTATCGCCGTGTCGTAGAGCCGTTGCTCATCATAATTGAGAAGCTGCCGCTGGATCAGACTTGTGCGTCGGTTGTCCCGGCCAATGATATCCAGATACTCAACCATGGCTGGTTCAAAATCAGCGATTGCAAGATGATTGTTGGCAATTTCAAAGGCAAACAGATTGGGGTCTTGGAATTCCCGGCGGGCCATTTCATAGACGCGGACAGCCTCACCGAAAAGCCGGCGCTGATTCATGGTCTCAGCCACACGGCGGTAGGCATGTGCGTTATCGGAATGCTGCCGCAATACTTCATTCCAGGCTTCCAGGGCCTGATCCCTCTTTCCTGCAATATCAAAAATCTCACCCAGCTTCACATGAGAGTTAATGTCTGCGCCCTGTCGGTTCATCCGCTCTCTTGTGATGCGGATAGCATCCTCGTAGCGTTTCAGATTGATCAGAGCGGTAACGGCACGATCGTAGACAGCATAAGATCTGGGATTCTCCGTCATCATCCGTTCAAAAATTTCGTAGGCCTCTTCGAATTTGCCATCCCGCAACAGCTCGTTCCCCAGCGAATACTCACCTGCTCCGGTCTGAGCATGCAACGGTGCAGAAAACAATGTGAGTGCGGTGCATACGGCGATCAAAATAGCGCTGAATGTACGGATAGGGGTCATGGTGCCTTTACGTGTCTTTACATTTGGTCATTTCTGTTTTCCGCGAAAAAAATCCGGATTTTCGTAAACATCAAGGGATTCCGGATGCAGGTTCAAAGGGTGTAACGATGCCGGGTATCAGCTTATTGACTTCACGGTAAAAGCGGAAAAGCGGAAATCCCACCACATTGTAATAATCGCCTTCAATTCGTTCTACAAACAGCGCACCAAGATCATCCTGAATCCCGTATGCTCCGGCTTTATCCATGGGGCTGCCGCCGTCAATATATGCGGCTATTTCGGATTCACTGAGCTTGCCAAAAGTGACATCAGTGCGTTCGTGGAAAGTATGGTGTTGAAATCCGAAATCACCATCCCTGAACACCAGTGCCACCCCCGTATATACCTGATGAGTACGTCCGCTCAGGGATCGAAGCATGTCCGCGGCTTGTTTTTGGTCTGTTGGTTTCCCGAGAATCGTACCATCGCGAACCACAATGGTATCAGCGCCGATGATAAGAATTTCGCCTGGTGTTTCTGCAATGTCCGTTTGCTTTGAAATCATAAGAGCTTTTTGAAGGGACAAGGTCTGTACGGTTCCGGCCGGTTCGGCTCCCGGTGCAACTTCCTCGCCAATATCGGCTGGAATTACGGAAAAAGTAATACCGATTTGCTGAAGCAGCAGACGCCTCCGTGGGCTGGAGGATGCAAGTATGATTCTGGGTTCGTTCATAAGGTTATTTGTTTCGGTAGGATAAAGGGCTAAACATACAAAAAAACGGGACAATTCCTTTCTTAATTGTTGTTTATTCGAGTCATATCCGGCTTGAGTGAGATGAATTTTCTGTCACGCCGGAACGGGTCGCCTGCGCACCCGCATTTGGAATTATCACCTGCGCACAACATGCCCTGGGCATACTTGCACTATGGGGCTGATCATACATGTGCCACATGGATAGTCATGTATGCACAATGGAGCGGTCATACATCCACACCCGGGACAGTCAATACATCCACACCCGGGACAGTCAATACATCCACACCCGGGACAGTCATACATCCACATCAGGAATGGTCATAGCCGTTTCAGTGTGTGTATCATAATAAGTCGTGGTATGTTGCCCGCTGCCACACTGCATTTGCCCAGATCACTATTGATGTGTTGGCAAAAATTCGTATTGTTACCGGTAATGATGCAAAGAATGATGAACCGGGAGCAATGACAGCAGTTACGGAGTATCAGCAGTGGGCACGCAGGATCCGCGAATCAGATGAAGAGGCCTTTCATGATCTCTTCATGGATTCTTATCAGCCACTTATGCGATACGCACTTAATTTTGTAAAAGATACCGATGTCGCGCGAGACATGTTGCAGGAGGTATACGCTCATCTGTGGGACATACGAGACAGGCTGGATGAACAGAAGTCCCTGAAGGCACTGCTGTACCGGATGGTCAAAAACCGTTGCATCAATTATATCCGTTCGCAGAGATCAGTTCGCCTGGATGACATCGCACCATCGGATCAGCCAAGTGTGGAAATGAAGTCTGAATACATCAATGCCGAATCGGATGAGCTGCTGGAGCGGCAACTGACCAAATGGATCGAGGCGCTTCCGCCGCGGCAGCGGGAGGCGTTTGAACTGAGCCGTTTTGATGGGCTCGATCACCATGAAATTGCAGATGTGATGGAGTGTGCTCCGAGAACCGTCAATAATCATATAGTAAGTGCACTAAATATGCTTCGTAAACAGTTGAATGAGTGGAAAGCAGATCGTGAAAGCTGACATGAACAAGAAACAACCAGATAAAGACATATTAAACCAGTTTACCGGTGCGGAGCGGGATGAGATTATCCGACTCTGGAGATTGGCCCGGTTACCGGAATCAGTAACCGCAGTGGTGGAACATGTTGATCCTGAAGCTGAATGGAAGCGGCTTCGCACTCATATTCATGGCAACCGGAAGCAAGCCGAGCCCGTGCAAACAGACAGTGCGGATGCAGGTCAGAATGCCGGAGCGATCTACGGTGACAATCAGAAATATAACAGACCGACCTTGAGAATCCGGCCGGAAAGGACCAGAAACAGTGTCGCCCGCACCTATGCTTTTATTGTTTCAATGGCTGCACTGCTGCTGGGAGGATTCATGCTCTGGTACCTGTTTGTTCCAGTCAGTGTACAGGCACCTCGCGGCGAGTATGTCAGCTATGAGTGGAGCGATGGCGTGCGGCTGGAGCTCAACAGCGGATCCACCGTCACATGGAACAGAAGCTTCGGCAACGGCCATCACAACCTGCGGCTGCACGGGGAAGCCTACTTTGAGGTTCCGTCAACCGGCAGTCCGTTTGTGATTCAGACAGCATCGGCTCGCATAGAAGTGCTGGGAACGCGTTTTAATGTGCGCTCGTGGGCAGATGACCCTGACAAACGAACCATACTTACACTGATCGATGGCGAAGTGAGCCTGGCCTCGCTGCAACAGCCTGAAAATTATACGCTGCTTTCTCCGGGACACAGCAGCCAGGTGGATATCAACAGCAACGCACCGAGAGATCCCGAACCTGTTGATACGGAACAGGCTTTGGCTTGGCGGGATCACGGCTTTTACTTTTCCTCCATCCCCATGAGTGAAGTAGCTGCCGAACTCGAACGTCGCTATGATTCCCAAATTACTATTGATAACGAGTCACTCAGCAGACGCACCCTTACTGTTTATTTACCTCGACCGGGTGATCTGGAGTCCATCATTGAATCCATCTGTTTTGTGACCGATTGCCGCTTCAGCCAGGAAAACGGACAGGTTGTTATCTACTAGCTGTCTGAAAGGCCGTCTCGAATCTGCGATTTACGGACATTCGTCGCTTTGCCGGGCCTGAACAGTTGAATTGTGTCGGATTAGTGCTAAATTGCAGGCAGGGATAATGGGCCGGCATGGGTAAAAAAAACCGGAACATCTGCTGCTGAGAAAAGCTGCTGTTATTTCGGATCACCCGATGCGGACTCATGGTTTACCCGTAAAACGCCCCTTGACAATTTCTGCATGCAGCGAATCCTGAATATATTTCTGATGTACCTGACGGTATTTATCTTGCTGGCGAACTGCGCAGATACGGTACAGGCTGCTGCCGGAGTTATGAATATCCATGCTCAGCGATTGCAAACCCGGGATACCCAAACCTACAATTTTGAGTTCAGAAATGAGTCCATGGATCGCGTACTGTTTATAATTTCAGAACGTACAGGCGCAGAGTTTATATATGAACCGCAGGTCACAGATGGCATCAGGGTCAACGCTGTTTTCCGGGATGAAGAACTTCGCACTATTCTGAACGGGTTGCTGAGTCCGGCTGGACTTGAAACGCGCCGCATCAGAACAGGTGTGTTCGTGGTCCGGTATTCCATGCGTAAAATGATGGCCGGACGCCTGCTTCCATCTGAGGGGACGGATCGGCTTGCCCGTCAACAGCTTGCCGGGATGTATGTTGCCTCATCCTCAACGGATCTCACTATCCCCGTTCGTGAAATCATTCGCCAAATTGTTCTGCCATGATCTCATACAGCAGGGCATCCGAATATGCCGAAAGTCTGATGTTGAGGGAACCATCCTTTCTCGAGGATGTTCGGAGTGCCACAGCAGCCGAATTAATACATGATGACATGTTAAGTGGCCCGGTTGTTGGTGCCTTTCTTAATATGCTTGTCAAACTGTCCGGGGCGCGAACCGTACTTGAAATTGGAACTTTCACCGGTTACGCAACCCTGTGGATGGCCATGGCGCTTCCGCCGGCCGGCAAGGTCTTCACCTGCGAAGCCAATGAAAAGTATGCGGGTATTGCGCGCCGTCACTTTGAACGTTTCCGGAAAGAGTGGTGGGAGCGGCATCCCGATAACTCCGATGGACCGCCGGAGATTTCACTGCTTTCCGGTCCGGCTCTGGAGGCCAGATTGCCTGACGAAGCAGACTTTATTTTTCTTGATGCTGACAAAGAGCACTACCCGGACTATTACAAATTGTTGCTGCCCTTGCTGGTCCGTGGTGGAACCATGGTTATTGACAATGCTTTCTGGGGCGGCAGTGTCTGGGAGCAAAGTGACACGGCCGGTGAAGCTGCCGGCAATGCCGGCGGTGGCACTTCGAAGGCTGAATACGATCGAAAAGCCCTGGCTATTGACCGCCTGAATCATATGATAGCAACTGATTCAATGGTAGATAATGTAATTCTCTCAGTACGTGATGGTCTGCATCTTGTCAGAAAAATTGTATGAAATCGCACTTATTAATTGGCATATCGTCTCCATTCTCTTAAATTAGGGTTGTCCGTCCGGGCGTGCCGGGCCGTCTTTCTGAAACAGACATAAACGATTTAGGGGTTTAACCGGCATTGCAATCCGTGTGCATATGGTAATATTGAACCATTTTGACACGAACTCGATCCGTGATGTACTCATATTATTTCCACTGAACTGCCATTAATCGGATAAAGCTCATGAAAAACACACTTACCGTCATTGCGGCGAGCCTGCTGGTTCTTTGCCTTTCTGCAACAACTGTCCTTGCAGGGGGGTATCAACTTAATTTATTGGGACAAAGACAAATTGCCATGGGTCATACCGGCGTGGGTATGCCGCTTGACGTAGCAACCATTGGCCTGAATCCCGGCGGACTTGCCACACTTGATCACAATGCTCTGCTTTTTGGTGCCAACGCTACCTTTATCAGCACCTATTATCGTGCTCCGGCACCATCCTCATATCTTGCCAAAACAGACAGCGATATCCGGACTCCGTTCGGTCTGTATGCCAGCTACGATACTCCTGTTGAAAATTTGCGGGCCGGTCTCGGAGTATACACTCCTTACGGCAATGCGCTTCGCTGGGAAGACGGGTGGAAGTACCGTTTCCTGCTGCGTGAAATTTCACTGACGGCCATTTTTATTCAGCCGACTCTCAGCTACCGCATCGGTGACCGCATTGGTATTGGTGCCGGCCTGATCGTAGCCTATGGCGCCGTCAATCTGCAGCGTGACATTCCCGTCGATGCTCAGGATGGTGAAACACCGATGGTCGAACTCGATGGTTCTACCACTGCCATTGGCTTCAATGCCGGAGTCCACGGAAAGATCAATGACCGCGTTTCAATTGGTGTGGCCTACCGCTCACAGATTGACATGGAGGTATCAGGGGGCGATGCCGATTTCACAGTTCCCGTGTCATTAAGCGGCAATTTCCCCGAGGGAAACAGATTTGATGCGTCTCTGCCGCTACCAGCGGTGTTGAGCATTGGCCTCGGCCTGAAACCATCCGATCAGCTCAGGGTGAATCTTGATGCAAACCTGACGTTCTGGAGCGCCTACGAAAACCTGGTCTTTGAATTTGAGCAAAACACAGCGACCGTCCAGGATCTTAATGAGCCTCGCAACTTCAACGATCGCTGGATCTTCCGGATTGGCGGCGAGTACGATGCGACGGATTGGCTTCAGCTTCGCCTTGGCAGCTATTTTGATCCTTCACCGGTTGATGAAGGGTATATCACTCCGGAAACCCCGGACCTTGACCGCTTTGGAATCTCCACCGGCTTCGGCTTTGCATTTACACCGCAAACCAGTCTGAATGCGTCGGTGCTTCTGGTTCTTTCCAATCCCAGGGAACAGACCGAACAAGCAGCCATTGATGCCGGGACCTACGGCAGTGTGCCGGTTGGTGAATTCCAGACCCGTGCCTGGATACCCGGTATCTCCATATATCACAGATTCTAATCTGATTCAGGACGTGCCTGCCACTTCTGTCGCAATCGGCAATGTGGCATAATGGCACATCCATGCGAATTTCCACGATAAGTTTTTTCCAAAAAATTAAATCTAAACAACTATGAAGCGGTTTACACAACTTTTCTTACTTGTGCCGGCTCTGATGGTTCTGGTCCAGTGTGACCCGAGTATGACCGAGCGCACTCCCGATGCCGGACAGGCCGATTTCAGCAGCTATGTAGCTATCGGCAATTCACTGACAGCGGGATATTCCGACAACGCGCTGCACCGTGATGGTCAGCTCAACTCCTTTCCAGCTATCATAGCCGGACAGATGCAGCAGGCTGGTGGCGGTGATTTCTTTCAGCCGCTGGTTAATCCGGGCGTAGGGTCAAACGCGGCCGGTCAGGCCAAATTGATTCTTCAGGTGTCCATCGGTCCGGATGGGACACCAAGTCTTGCCCCGGGTCCGGCCGCAGCTGAAGGCCAGGATATCTTCTCGCGCCAGCAGGAAGGCCCGTTCAACAACATGGGTATTCCCGGTGCCCGATCGTTTCATCTGGTTGCCCCGGGTTACGGCAATCTGAATCCCTTTTTTGGCCGTATCATGAGCAGTGGCGAAGCAACTGTTCTGGGGGATGCCATGATGGCCGGACCCAGTTTCTTTACCCTGTGGGTCGGCAACAATGACGTACTTGGCTACGCTACCAATGGTGGCACCGGGCAGGGATTTGCCGAAATGGGGGATCCAGCCCAGGTCGCCGGCAACGACATCACACCTCAGAACGTGTTCAATGGTGCCATTGATGGAGTTACTGCGACCATTGCCGCCTCGGGTGCTGACGGAGTAGTCATCAATATTCCTGACGTAACCAATATTCCATTCTTCACTACCGTGCCATGGAATGGTCTGGTCCTCACAGCGCAACAGGCACAGCAATTGCGCGCCGGCTATGCGGCTCAGGGTGTGCCGGAACCGCTGATTCCGGATTTTCAGCAAGGGCCCAATGGTTTCATTATTGCGGATGCGGATTCTCCCATCGGCTTACGCATGGCGCAGCAGGGCGAGCTCATACTGCTTTCCGTACCGCAGGATTCTCTTCGTCAGGCTGGATGGGGCAGCGTGACTCCAATTCCGAACCAGTTCACCCTGCGCGGATCGCAGATTGCTGAAATCCAGCAGGCTACACAGGCCTTTAATGCCAAACTTGAGGCGAATGCCGCCAATTTCGGGTTTGCGTTTGTTGACGTAAACTCAACGCTTGCAACAGCATCCAACCAGGGCATGGTGTTTGATGGAGTGCGCCTGACCACGCAATTTGTCCAGGGTGGAATATTCTCACTTGATGGCGTGCATCTGACCCCGCGTGGTTCAGCAGTTGTGGCAAATCAGGTGATCGAAGCGATTAATGAATCTTTCGGATCCACGCTGTCGCCGGTAAATATCAGCGCGTACGAAGGAGTGCAGTTTCCTTAAGGTGCGGCACTGAATGCAATTAATCTCTGATATCAGGAAGGATGCACGGCATCCCAAAACACGGCCCGGTAGTTACGAATGGTGGTATTTTGACGGAATTTCCGAGGATGGTGACTACCAGGTCGTGTTAATTTTTTTCGAAGGGTGCCCGTTTTCCACCCGATATATTCGGAGTGTTGACAAGGATCCGCAAGATGAATTGTCGATGCCGGGAAGTCATCCGGCCATCAGCATTTCTCTGTATCATAAAGGGGAGACGATATTCTACTGTATGAGTCAGTATCCACCCGGAAACTGCACCTTTGATGATACAGAGGCCATACTGAGTGTTGGAGGGAATTCGATGCGATTCACGAAGCGCGAGTCTCATGGCAGCGACGGCTTTGGCAGTTACGATATCCGGGTCAATGAGCGCCTGCCATCCGGCGACGAATTGAAGGGTATCATTACCTTCTCAGGCATGGATCCCAACGAGCGCCTGTTTGCTGGAGAAAGTGGCAGGAAAGGGAACAGGAAAGGGGGCGGCAGCCGGGCAGAGGCAGAGGCAGAGGCAGAGGCAGAGGCAGAGGCAGAGGCAGAGGCAGAGGCAGAGAACATCGGTACCGCTGATTCCGGTATTCGGGAATCCGGCAGAGAAAATTCTGCCGGGGATGAATCCGGACATTTGTGGAACCTGGTTTTTCCCAGGGCAAACATGCACTGCCGCATCAACCTGATCAGCAATGGGTTAATCACCAGGGATCTGATATTCGAGGGGACAGGGTACCATGATCATAATGTGGGCAATGAACCCATGAAGGAGAGTTTTCAGGACTGGTATTGGGGTCGGGTGCATTTTCCGCATGCGACCCTTGTCTATTACGTGATGAACAAAAAAAGTGGTAAGGATCACCGGGCGTGGCTCATCAGTCCGGACAATCGCAGGCTGCTTTATTCACTTGAGCTGACCCGCCTTCGAAAAAAGAAGACCAACGGATTTTTTCTGCGGCCGGCACGCCATCTCACGTTTGAAGATAATGAACTGAGTATCGAAGTGCGCCACCAGACATTGGCGGACTCCGGTCCGTTCTATTGCCGTTACATGTCAACCGCTACAATGACGCACCCAGCATTGGAGACCAGGAGAGCTGAGGGCATTGCCGAGTATATTCGCCCGGACCGCATTCATCGCCGAATCTACTGGCCATTGGTGCATATGCGACTACGTTATGTTGATCAAAAGCCGCACTGGGTGCAGAAATCACCCCGACTTTTTCGCTGGACCTGGTAGCTGGAAGGTTGCATCCACATCATCTTTTGATTTGTGTTGTGAGCCCGGAAAACACAGGGTTTCCAGATCCGCAAATCAAAGTGCAGCGATCCTGGAAATCGCGCGGGCCAGATTTTCGGCGGCGGCAGGCTGTTCACGAAGCCATAGCTCTGGTTCAATCAGCTCTAGCTCCATCACAGCCCAATCGCCGGTGTTATCACGGACCATATCAACCCGGCCATAAACCGGTGCCGGTTCGCATGCCGCCATGGTACGTTCCGCCAGTGCAATTTGTTTCTCTGATGGGTTGCAGGGGTGAACGGCACCTCCGTGATCATCCTGAACACGAAAGTCACCGGCTTTTGGCGTTTTTCGCACGGCATGGGTAAAGCGGCCATCAATGATCATCAGCGTATACTCGCCCGAACTCTGAATATCAGAGAGAAAAGGCTGGAGCATAAAGGATTCTTTGGCAAGCAACGGTTGCACGATGTTCTGGATCGTATCGGCATTCCTGGGATTAACACGATAGGTGTGACGCGCTGTGCCGGATATGCATGGTTTTATGATTGCCTCCTTCCAGCCGGCTTCATCAAGCAGACGGGACAAATTGGCAGATTCTCCGGATTCAATGAACCGGGATGGCACTACAGGAATGCCTTTGGATTCAAGGTCAGTGAGATAATGCTTGTCCAGATTCCACCAGATGATGGAGGAGTCATTGCAGAGCCGTGTTTGCTGTTCGATAAGCTTAAGCCAGGAAGTGAATTCGGAAATCCGGTCATAATAATCCCAGGTTGTCCGGAATACAGCGCAACGAAACTTTGACCAGTCGATGTCCCGCTGAGCCCAGTTTACCCGGACAGAAGTAAGACCGACCTTACCCAGTGCCTTCCGTAGCAGTTCGTCATCACGGAGAATGTTGCCGAGGTACCAGTCGTCCACGGCAGCAGTTGATGCTGTATATCTTTGATCGGTAAGAAGTGCCACATCGGCATGAATGTATGGCATGAAGATCTAATTATTTACGGTGTCGCTTTTACTATGGATGCCAGCCACAATCAGTCCCACCAAGGCCCCTGCAATGGTGGGAATAATCCACGCAAACCCGGCATCTGCGAAGGGGATTATGGTGATAACAGGCTGGATGAAATCCACTGGAATACCGATGATCTCAACAGCCTCGGGAATACTTGTGAGCAGGGCGCCTGTAACTGCACCGATATATACCGTTCTCTGAGCTGATGCCCCCCCGGCAAGGGTCAGCACAATCAGTGCAATGGCAACAGGATACACAAGCACCAGCAAAGGAAATGCTACGTTTACGATTGTGGTGACTCCAACCGTTGCAAATACGCCGCTGAATACAACAGTCATTACGGCAATTAGCTTGTACCCGATCCGACCTTTTGAAAGGCCGCTGAAATAGTCAGCCACAGTGGCTGTAAGTCCAATGGCGGTGGTGAGGCAAGCCAGGCTGACAGCAAGTCCGAGAGAAATCCTGCCGGTATCGCCCATCAGACCATGGGCAATTGCGATAAGAAGGTCCGTTCGCTCAACGGTTGGTGGATGGATGGAGCTGGCAGTCGCGCCAAGATACATCAATCCGCCGTATACAAGACCAAGCCCCAGTGCAGCGATGCCACCGGCCATCGTGGTCATTTTGACTTGATCTTTCACATTCGTATATCCCTTGAAGATCAGTGCACCGATGACGATCTGCGCGAAAACGAGTGAGGCAAGGGCGTCCATGGTCTGGTAGCCCTCCCGGAAACCGCGTCCGGTTGCGCCCGGTAGATCCATTTCGACAATGGATCCCAGCGGTGTAAAAATGCCTTTCAGAATGATCCAGGCCAGGGTAATGACCAGGACAGGGGTGAGGAACTTGCCGATTTTGTCCACCACGGCCGATCGGTTCAGTGAAAACCAGAGCGTGATGCCAAAAAACACGATGGAGAAGATTGCCGCCGGAAAGTCTGGCCAGGAGGGACGCACACCGAGTTCAAAAGCCGTGGCGCAGGTACGTGGGATGGCCAGCAGAGGGCCGATCGCCAGAATGACCACAACACTCAGGATGAGTCCGAACCAGGGACTGATCCGGCGGCCCAGATGCTCTATGGAGCCGCCGGCTTTGGCTGCTGCCATGATGCCAAGAAGCGGCATGCCAATACCCGTAATGAGAAAACCCAGCAGTGCCCATTTCCAGTCGATTCCAGCCAACAGGCCCATATAAGGCGGGAAAATGAGATTTCCTGCCCCGAAAAACATGGCGAAAAGCGCCACCCCCACGATCAGGACATCCTTGTTGGTTTGTTGCATCGGGTCTTAATCCATAAGTTGGCGGTTTTATTCGGCTATGATTTTCCCCTGTTACTAAATGGCAGAAGTCAGTGCAGAAACCGGTAATGAAAAGTTTTACAATAATTTATCAGGTTGAATCACCGGTTTTTTTCATGGCTGGCCCCCATCATCATACCAAACCTGAACCGGCATCATAAAAATAGTACTGTATGGAAGTAAATAAAATTTCCGGACAATAGTTCAATTTTTTATAAGGATGGTGCCATACGGTTTATTACGATCTACAAACGATAAAACAGGGAAAATGAAACTCCGTTCGACCAGGATGAAACTCTGTCTTCACCACTTGTGTAGGGGTTTATGTAGTTGTCAATGCGTATTTCCGCAGAGACGGGAACGGGTGTTGGCAAACGATAGCCGATGCCGGCGGCAAGTGAGATTATATGTGCGAGGGGCTGGACTCAGGAGCAACTGGCTCGAGCTTGTGGTTCAAGTCAGTCTCGAGTTGCAAAAATGGAGACCGGAGATCCTGGAACATCGCTGGATTTGATGATTAAGGGTTTGTTGCGACTTGGTGTATCAAAGAAGGAATTAGAATTAGGAGAACTACTTTCTGGAAAAAATAAACCAGATTTAGAGCCTCTTTGATGTGAGCAGGGGACGGCTATCTAGCGTCCCGGGCTTAACCTGCAGCGGGAACGCTGCAGCCAGAGAATGCGGAAAGCATTCTCTCCAGCAAGTGAAGTTGCAGAAGCAAGAACCGCTGTCAGCTGATTAAAAATCACTGATTTCTACTACTGGTTCACCTTTTTCGATTAATTCCTTGACTTTATGTAGCGACGTGGCAAGGATTTCTCGCATTCTTGCATTAGAATTATTACCACAAGTAACCGAAATCAGTGCGGTGCCGAGCCAAGTTTGTCGATCTGATTCAAAAAATCATCATCTTTGGACATAATGACATATTGATTTTTCTTTGCAAAGGCATAGATGTCAGAATCTTTGGCAAACTGAAGATCAACAGAACGAACAGAAAGGGCTCCAATATCCTTAAAAGTGCGATTAATCAAGGTGGCAATAGGTGGCAATAGAAGGAGATATCTGAGCGTCAATAATGATTTTCATGCTGCAACGACGGGATGGTCAAGTTTGCCCCGAGCATACAGCAGTGCTGCCTTGATGTCCTCGGCCTCCAGATCCGGTAGTTCTTCGAGGACTTGATCTTGTGAAAGGCCTGCTGCAAGCAAATCAAACACATCAATACACTAATGCGCAAACCATGGATGCATGGCCTGCCACCACATTGATCAGGATTTACGGTAATTCTTTTGGTCAGGTCGCTCATGGCTCAAAAATTAGATTTCAACTTACTGTATGAAAAGCAATAAAACTGTTGATGATTTCATAAATAGCATGATCCTTGGCAGCTAACGGTTTGGCGTAGTCATTGAGAAAACATTCTTTGGAGTACATTCAGGACTTTATTCTGTGCTGATTCACTGATTGTTCCTGATTTTTTGACTAACCGCTTTTTATCAACTGTTCGAATTTGATCCAGAACAATTTGACTTTGTTTTCCCTGAAAGTTGGTTGTGACCCTGGTGGGATATGATTTCAGAGTTGAAGTCAATGGAGCGATGATGACGGTTCTGATATGGCGGTTCATCTCATCTGGTGAGACGACCAGGCATGGCCGAGTCTTTTTTTTTATCTCCGAACCCCTGGTCGGATCCAAAGAAATCAGGAAAACATCAAATCGTTTGACGCCGGCAGGGTCTACCATGTCCACTCCGTCTCATCCCAATTATTGGGTGATTCATCAGTTTCCGG
>SLKA01000059.1 GCA_007134845.1 Balneolales bacterium | reverse complement strand
TTGATGCTCTTGTTCTTGTTACCGAGCCCACATTTCCGGGGTGCATGATCGAATCAAAACCAATCGGGCTTTTCAAAATGTGGGATGAAAAGGGGCCGGATGAGAAAATACTCTGTGTGCCGGTGCGCGACCCGTTGTGGAACCATATCAATTCCCTGGATGATGTTCCGCCCCACCTGCTTCATGAGATAGAGCACTTTTTTCAGGTCTACAAGGACCTGGAAGATAAAAAAACCGGAACAGATGGCTGGTACGGCCTCGACGTTGCTCTCGAGATCATCAAAGACTGCCGTGCGCGATACCGCGATGAAAATGGTAATGCGTAACGGTGTGCATTGCTATGATGACGAATGCCGGTTGACCACATCATGAAGCGCCCGGATCGTTTTATCAATTTCTTCCGAAGTATTGGCTTTACCCATGCTGAATCGGAGGGTGGATTTTGCCATTTCTTCATCGTATCCCAATGCCAGCATCACGTGCGAAGGTTTGATGGTACCCGATGTGCAAGCGGATCCGTTTGAGCAGCAGATGCCTTCAATATCCAGATTGAGCAACAGCATTTCACCGTCAAGCGGCTGGTTGCGGTCGTCGGTGACCGTTACGCTGAGGATATGAGCCAGACCGTTTTCCACATCTCCGTTGAAACGGACCCTGTCACCCAAAGCTTGCTTCAACCCTTTGATAAACTGCACCCTCAGTGCGGTGATGTGAGCCATGTTTTCATCCATCGCTTCGTGGGCCAGATCCAGCGCTTTGCCGAGTCCGACGATACCTGCTACATTGAGTGTCCCGCCACGCCGTCCCCGCTCCTGCGTACCGCCGTGCATCCATGCTGACCATGGCGTGCCTGCCCGTACATAGAGGGCGCCTGCCCCTTTGGGTCCTTTGAACTTGTGCGCGCTCATGCTCAGAAAGTCAAGGCCCAGGTCGTCCACGCTTACGGGCATTTTTCCGATCGACTGGACCGTGTCACAGTGAAACGGAATCCCGCGTTCGCGACAGAGTTTCGTGAGTTCCGGGATGGGATGTATGGTACCGGTCTCGTTATTGACGTGCATCAAACTGACCAGCGCTGTTTCTTCGCTTAGTATTTCTTCAAGTGCACCCGGCATCACCCGCCCCTTTTCGTCGAGGTCCGCATATATAATATCGTATCCCATTTTTTTTGCCTGTTCGACGGGATAGAGTACCGCATTGTGCTCAGTTCGTGCTGTAATGATCTGTTTGCGGTTGCTGTTTTCAAGCACACCGAAAATCGCGGCATTGTTGCTCTCGGTGCCACCGCTGGTGAATACGATTTCTGATGCCTGAGCACCTATATGGCTGGCAATTTTGCTCCGCCATGTCTCCACTGCAACACTTGTCCTTCTTCCCATGTGGTGAATGGACGAAGCATTGCCGTAATCCTGATTCAGGAACGGGATCATCGTCTCCACCACTCCGGGATCGATAGGAGTAGTGGCAGCGTTATCGAGGTAAACAGTCTGCATCAGATATCAAATTAATCAGTTAAACTCGTATTTTGTCTGCTGTATACAAGGTATGTCAGCATGAATTTTCATAAGAAACACATCTGTAACGGTTATCATCGTCAATGATGCAAAATAAAGCTTAAAACAAAAGGAAACTTTTATAATGGCAAAATTATCTATTGAAGATATTGAACTGAAAGGCAAGACAGTTGTTATGCGGGTGGATTTCAATGTTCCCCTGAAGGACGGCGTGATCGGGGACGACAACCGCATCCGGCAGGCTCTGCCCAGCATCAAGCATGTCATCGAATCAGGTGCCAAACTGGTCCTGCTCAGCCATCTCGGCCGGCCGAAAGGCGAGCCGAAACCCGAATTCAGCCTCAAACCCGTTGCTGAACACCTTGAAACACTAGTTTCATACAGGGTGTGGTTTGGTGAGGACTGTATCGGCGAAAAGGCCAGGAAAGCCGTGGAGAAAGCCTCTGCCGGTCAGATTGTACTTCTGGAAAATGTGCGTTTCCATCCCGAAGAGACGAAAAACGATCCCGAATTCTCCAAAGCGCTTGCCGCTCACGGAGAAGTGTTTATCAATGATGCTTTCGGCAGCAGCCATCGTGCGCACAGTTCTGTGGCAGGCATCACCGATTATCTGCAGCCGGCCGCTGCCGGTTACCTGCTCCGCAAAGAGATCGATTACCTGCAGGAGAGTGTAGAAAAGCCGAAACATCCGTTTGTTGCCGTGCTTGGCGGTGCGAAAGTTTCGGATAAAATCGGCGTTATTGAAAACCTGATCTCCAAAGTTGATACCATTATCATCGGCGGTGGAATGACCTATACCTTCTTCAAGGCCATGGGACTTCCCATCGGCAATTCCCTGCTGGAAGAGGACAAGGTGGAGCTGGCCAAATCCCTCATTGAAAAAGCGAAGGCCAACAATGTGGAGATCATGCTTCCGGTTGACTCTGTTGTCGGCAGGGAATTCAAGGAAGATACCGAAAACAAGGTCGTGCCGCAGGGCGGTATTGAAGAGGGCTGGATGGCGCTGGACATCGGTCCGAAATCAGCTGAACTTTTTGGCGATGAAATAAAAAAAGCCAAAACCGTAATCTGGAATGGTCCGATGGGCGTTTTTGAGATGGATGCGTTTGCCAAAGGCACCTTTGCCGTGGCCGGAGCGATGAGCACAGCCACAGAACATGGGGCAATCACCATCATCGGTGGTGGGGACTCCGCGTCAGCCATCAAGAAAGCAGGCCTTGAGGACAAGGTCTCACATGTCTCCACAGGCGGCGGTGCAAGTCTGGAATACCTCGAAGGCAAGGAGCTGCCGGGCATTACCAGCCTGACTGATAAGTGAGCAAAGCAAGCAAGCCGGCACAGGCCGCTCAACCGCACAAAAAGCCAGGATCCGGAACGGGGTACCTGATCCACCACTGGTACCCGCTCGTGAACGTGCAAACTGCTCACGCTCCTCGAAGAAACGAACTCCCAGGCCGGGATTTCTTCTCATATTCCATGTCCCCGTCATAGAGATAGGGATAGGCACGAAAAACGGAGATGCGCAGTCGTGCAATGGATTCCATGTGAGGAAGAAGCTGTCGGCCCGAAATGACCTTGATTTCAAGATCGTTGCGTTTGAGCTCACGGGAGTTGGGGAAATCCGTTCCGGGTGATGGCATTAAAAAGCATGTTACAGGTTGCAGGAAAAAAATGTAGTTCTGTCTGAAACGACGTATATTGCCAAAATTAACACTGTTATTGTATTAAATGTTCTTGTATCAACTGAGTAAAAACTGAAAACTGTCAACAAAAAGCATCAGGTAACAAAATCACTATGGCGAAACAACGCACCCTTGCTATTCTTAAACCCGACTGCGTACGCAAAGGACTCATTGGAGAAGTGATACGACGTATTCAGGAAGCCGGCTTTGCCATCAAAGCTCTCAAGATGACACGTCTCACCAAACAAACAGCCGGAGGCTTTTACGCTGTTCACCGGGAAAAACCGTTTTTTGATGAACTGACCACGTTTATGAGCAGCGGTTCGTGTGTTCCGGTAGTACTGGAAAAGGAAAATGCCATTGAAGACTTCCGGACCCTGATCGGCGCCACCAATCCGGCCAATGCTGACAAAGGCACCATCCGCCGGGAATTTGCCGACAGTATGGGCGAAAATATCGTACACGGATCCGATTCGGTAGAAAATGGCAAAATTGAGGCTGCCTATTTCTTTGCTGAAAGCGAACTGGTTGCCAACGAATCCTGACGTATTCCCTGGCAGACCCGGATCTGATCCGGATGTGGGCCCGTAATCACCATACTCCGGAACCACGATACCGCGTAATCACGGGACCACGGAATTACAGTATCACGGAATCTGCCGTTTTTCAATCATCATTCATCATGATCAACCCCATCAGGTAACTGTAGCCATGTCAAAAATTCCATCAGAGTTTGTATCTAAAATCGCACACGATCTCAAGACACCTGTCGGCAATGCGATGATGTATGCCGAGCTGATGTCCGAAGATATCAACATGCTCATTGAGGAGCATCCGGAGATGAGTGAACAGCTTGAATCACTCAAGTACTACTGCGGCAATATTCAGCTCTCCTCATCCAAACTCATCAATTCTGTTCAGAGCTGGAGCTACGCATATCAGATCGAGGATGGCGTGTTCGAGCAAAACAGGAGCACGATCAATCTCAGGGAGCTGATCCAGAGTGTGGTTAAGCGAAACGATATTTTCATCCAGACGAAATCCCTGCAGGTGAGTGTCGAGTATGAATCGGATACCCCAAGCATCAGTATGGATCAGGAGGTGATGAACCTGATCCTGGACAATCTGCTTACGCTCTTTATCGGAATGGCGCCAAACAACGCACCGCTGCGTATTCAGGTAACTGATGACAACGGCGGTCTGATGTTCCGGTTCTTTGTCTCCGCTACCGCGTTCAACGAAACACTTGTGGAAGCATTTACAAGCAAGTTATCAATCAAGGAGCAGGTCGCACCGAAACAGGGCATTCTCAAACCCGGCGGATACGCGCTCATGTTTGTGAATATCGCACTTGAAGAGATGAACGCTGAACACGGCGTCGATACAAAAGATACAGACCCGCGTTCATTCTGGTTCCGTCTGCCGTTGTCGTAAAATTTCGTAGCAGATCAGTGCCCCGCTTACCGAGGCGTTAAGTGATTCGACCTTGTTTTTCATGGGGATATGAACCAGCATGTCGCAGTGATCCCTGGTCTTTTTCCTAATGCCTTTATCCTCGCTGCCGATAATCACCACGAGCGGCAGATTGTAGTCCTGCTTCCGGAAATCCTGCCCGGCCTGCATGTCGGTGCCGCAAATCCAGAAACCTGCCTCTTTTAGCCTTATGAGCGACTGGTTCATGTTCACCACGCGTATTACAGGCATGCGCAGAATGGCGCCCGCAGAGGCTTTCATAACCGCACCGGACATGGGCGCCTGGCGATGTTTTGGCACCATGACCGCATCCACCCCGCAAGCAAGTGCGGTGCGTACAACAGCACCGAAATTATGGGGATCCTCGATTTCATCAAGTGCCACAATAACCGGATTATGTGACACATCGATCTCCTCCAGCCAGTCTTCAAGCTCCTGGTAGCCCACCTCGCTCACGGCAGCCACAATGCCCTGATCATTGACCGGACCGACCAGATCCGCCAGCTTTTTGCCGGGAACCCGCTGCACCGGAATGCGGCTGAGGGATGCCCGGCGCTCCAGGTCGTGGATTATTCTTCCCTGAAGCTGCTGACGAAGATATATCTTGCTGATATGGTCCGGCTTGTGCTCCAGGTACTCAAGCACCGCATTTCTGCCGTAAATAAATCCACCTGGCTCCATGGATCGTTTTCGTATATTTAAAAGTTATATGATTTGTGCACTCACAAGATAATCAACTTGCAGGACTGCCCAATGACAAGAAAAACAAAACACAAAAAGGAAGACCTTTTTCAGCGCAGGCAGGTGCGCGACCTGTCCGAGCCGGGTGATCGCTCAAAACGCAGTTTTCGGGGGATGCATCCTCTCCATACCGCCGGTTCGGTGCTGTTGACCATGCTGGGACTGTTCGGGGTGTTTATGGTGATGATGAACATGGTCACCCACGATTGGCTTGCACCCCTGCTGAGCCTTTCAGGTAGTGTTGCGGTATTGGTAGGTGCCTGGATACTGTTTGAAGCAGCCAAAGAGCGCAAAAGTGTGGATAACTTGGTCAGGCGGGCGATCATGCGTTCGCTTCGTGACAAAAACTGAACCTGCTGATGACCTACCGGAACGAGGAAATTGCCAAAATTGAAACGGTGCTCGACTATCATATCGGAAAGGATCGGGACACCAGATCACATTCGGAACAGATACGGATCCTGATGCTCCGGAAACGCCGTTTTTTCTTTATTACAGCGATTAATGTGCTTGCCCTCGTCTTTTTCGGTTACTGGTTCTTCAGTGGCATTACCGAGCTTCCATCCTGGATATTCTGGGTGCTTGCAGTGGTGTTCGCTCTTAATCTGGCCTCTATTGCCTGGCAGAAAAAACAGATAGATGAAGCCATTGGATTCCTGGAGTCGGGTCAGGCACCAGTGCAGGATAGAACAGGAAAATGAGTAATAATCAAATTAACATTTGATACCCCCGGGGAAACCTGCTATTTTTCTGCAACCTTTCACTAAGCTTGCACCTCGAAGATGGAGCCGAAATATATTTTTGTTACCGGGGGAGTTACGTCATCCCTCGGAAAGGGTATTATTTGTTCATCCCTGGGACTGTTACTCGCCACACGCGGTCTGCGCGTCACCATCCAGAAGCTTGATCCCTACATAAACGTCGACCCCGGAACCATGAATCCCTATGAGCACGGGGAAGTCTATGTGACCGATGACGGGGCAGAGACGGATCTCGATCTGGGACATTACGAGCGGTTTCTGGGCAAACCGACTTCACAGGACAACAATGTCACCACCGGTCGCATCTACTACGATGTGATCACCAAGGAACGCCAGGGAGTTTATCTGGGACAGACCGTGCAGGTCATTCCCCATATAACCGACGAAATCAAGTCCCGCGTCAAGGCCATAGGCGAATCTGGCAGGTATGACATTGTTATTGTGGAAATCGGCGGTACGGTGGGCGACATCGAGGGCCTGCCTTATATCGAAGCGATGCGTCAGTTGCGCTATGATGTAGGACGCAACAACACGCTTTCAATCCATCTGACGCTGGTGCCCTACCTGAAAGCCGCCGGAGAACTCAAGACAAAGCCGACCCAGCATTCGGTCAAGACGATCTATGAGCTTGGCATGCAACCCGATATTCTGGTCTGCAGGGCCGAGGTTCCGCTGGATTACTCCATCCGCCGAAAAATTGCTCAGTTCTGCAACGTGGAGATTGAAGACGTGGTCGCATCTCTTGATGCACGATCAATTTATGAAGTCCCGCTGCTGATGAGAGAGGAGGGGCTGGATCAGCGCGTAATAAAAAAACTGCAGATTCCGTCAGCTGAACCCGATCTCGATAACTGGATTCAGTTTGTGCAAGCTGTATCCAACCCGGAATACCGCATCCGGGTGGCTCTTGTCGGAAAATATGTTGATCATCAGGACGCCTATATGTCCATCGTTGAATCCTTCCGTCACGCCGGTGCTGTAAATAATTGTGAGGTTGAAATTGTATGGGTCTCCTCGGACCTTCTCAATGAAGACAATGTGGAAGAGAAGCTGGAAGGTGTTTCGGGCGTTCTTGTCGCCCCGGGATTCGGCGGAAGAGGCATCGACGGGAAGCTGGTTGCCATAACCCATGCGCGGGTGAATAAATTGCCGTTTCTTGGCATTTGCCTGGGAATGCAGTGCGCGGTAATCGAATTTGCTCGCAATGTGTGCGGATGGGAAGATGCCGACAGCACCGAATTTAATACGGATACGGCCTACCCCATTGTGGATCTCATGCTAGAGCAGAAAAACATCAACGACAAGGGAGGCACCATGAGGCTGGGAGCCTACGATTGTGCCCTTGAAGATAATTCGCATGCCGGGCTGGCTTACGGCCTGAGGTTGATCAGCGAGCGCCACCGGCATCGCTACGAGCTGAACAACCGTTACCTGGATGAGCTTGCTGCACACGGACTGCGTGTGACCGGAAGAAATCCGGAGCGCGATCTTGTGGAAATTGTGGAGGCTGACGACCATCCCTGGTTCGTGGGTGTGCAGTTCCATCCGGAACTGAAGAGTACCGTTGAAAAGCCCCACCCGCTTTTCGTGAAATTTGTCGAAGCATCGAAGCGGCATGCCTCCGAAAGCAGACAGATGGAGCATCTGAGCGCTGAAAATCAAAAAAAATCCTGCCTGAAATGACAGTTTCCGGGTCGATCAGAGATACGGTTCGGGTGAGGGTCAATGGGTTGCTGGTGGAGGAGGGATCCCTGCTTCTGGTTCGGCTGATGTCTCCGGTTGCCGGCAAGCTCATCTGGATGCCGCCGGGTGGCGGACTTCACTTTGGCGAATCGCTCACCGGAGCGTTGAGGCGGGAAATGCTTGAGGAAACCGGAATCGATGTTACTCCGGGTCCGTTATGGTATCTGCACGAAGTGATCACAAATGATGTGCACGCCATTGAATTTTATTATCTGTGCCGGCGCAGGGGAGGATCGCTCATAAAGGGCGCCGATCCCGAGTATTCCGATGATGAGCAGATTATCCGGGATGTCGCGTTCCTGCCGCTGGAACGTCTGGATCAGCCTGATATCCATCCCGTTTATCTGCGCAGTGGCTTTGTCAGTGACTACCGTGACAAGCATGGTGCCGACCTGCCGAAATTCATTTGAAACACAGAATAGCTGATATGCAGAATAGCTGATAATTAGAAAAGCTGATATGATGATGCCTCATCTGAAGCGCTGACCCTGCAAGCTTCGGGCCAATCGAACCCGGAAATCATCAAAATCCCGGTTCCATTCCATGCTTTTTATGTGGAATCCGTACCTGAATCCGACCACTATCATCCCGGGATACAGGGCTGGGAAGGTGTCGTACTGAAGTTCGGTGAAACCAAGGAGTGCGGCATCGTCCATCATGGCATCCATGAGCCGGGTTGCAATACCGCGGCGCCGGAAACCGGGGGCTGTCGCTCCCTTGGCGGAATAAAAGACACGCCGGTTCAGGGCATATCCGATCTTGAACCCGGCCAGACGGCCTTTGCAGTGAGCAGTCAGGAAAATCAGGGGATCGTGATCCAGCCGGTTGATAAGCCGCTTCTCCCCAAACACCAGCCTGTTAAGCTTGAGAACAGCATCCAGGTGCGGAAAACTGTCACGTTGCACGATGATATCTTCAGCCACTTTTTCCTGCATGTATTTTGACCGTTTCCGGTACAGCGGTATCTTGAACGACAGTAAGCAATCGACGGTTATGGAGTGTCGAATGGCACACCCGTACTGTAATATAACCGGCATTACTCATTAATTCTTAATTTTCTGATTACCCCATGCGAATCCGCATTCAGCAAATCAATGTAATCGTTGGAGATATAGAGGGAAATTCAGCTCTGGTGCTTACTGCACTCAGGGAAGCTGAAAACGACCGCATCGATTTGCTCATACTGCCGGAACTGGTCATCTGTGGCTATCCACCCATGGATTTACTGGAGCGCAAGGCGTTCATTAATGCCGTTATTCATGAAAATGAACGGATTGTACGTGCCACAGGGCAGACCGCTCTTCTATTTGGGACATTCCAAAAAAACGCAGAGTCCAGGGGCAGGCCGCTGTTCAATGCGGCTATACTTGCACATGAAGGCAGCATCGTGGATGAAGTCCACAAAACGCTGCTCCCTACCTACGATGTTTTTGATGAATTCAGGTACTTTGAGCCGAACAGGGAGATGCGTGTCATTGAGTGGGCCGGACGCAAATGGGGCGTAACTATCTGTGAGGATATCTGGAACAACCAGAATGAACACAATTACCATACGTACGATATCGAACCGGCAGATGAACTGAAGGAGCTGGGTGCAGAAGTGCTTGTCAATATTTCAGCCTCTCCGTTTACAAAGCGTAAACCGGAAATGCGGGAGGACATGCTTCAGCGGCATGCCCGGCGGCTTGGAATTCCCCTGTTTTATGCCAACCAGGTCGGGGCCAATACGGAGCTGATCTTTGACGGCATCAGCTCGGTGATTTCTGCTGATGGCGAAGTCCTCATCAGGCTTTCCACGTTTGAGGAGGACCGCGGCGACTTCGAGTGGCCGGAATCCGGTGATCCGCGACCCATGGTTTCTGAAGGCCTCATCAAAGCATTTCCAGGCAGCGAGGAGCGTATTTTCAAGGCTCTGGTGCATGGGCTGCGTGATTATGTCGGCAAGAGCGGCATGCCGAACAAGGTGGTCATGGGACTGAGCGGGGGAATTGACTCGGCTCTTACCGCGGTAATCGCCTGCGAAGCCATGGGCCCCGAAAATGTGCTGGGTATCACCATGCCTTCCCGCTTTTCATCAGAAGGAAGTGTCTCCGATTCCGAAAAGCTGGCGCGCAACCTGGGAATACGGTTACATGAGCTGCCCATCAACACCATCTACGAATCCTTTCTGGAGGTATTGGCACCTGTGTTCGGGGATGCAGAGTTTGACGTTGCCGAGGAGAATCTTCAAAGCCGCAGCAGAGGCGCTATTCTGATGGCCATATCAAATAAATTTGGACATATGCTGCTCAACACCGGCAACAAATCGGAACTTGCTGTTGGTTACTGTACGCTGTACGGAGATATGGCCGGTGGCTTGTCCATCCTCTCGGATGTCTATAAAACCGAGGTTTTTGCCATATCGCGCTGGCTTAATGAGTCCTGTTACAAAAAAGAGGTCATTCCCCGAAGTACCATTGAAAAACCGCCGAGCGCCGAACTGCGGCCCGATCAGACAGATAGCGATTCGCTTCCTGAATATGGTGTACTGGACGGCATCCTTAAAGCCTACATTGAGGATCAGCTTCCCGCCGGAGTGATTGCAGCGTCAGGATTTCATATCGATCAGGTTCGCGAAGTGATCCGGATGGTGGACCGCAACGAGTACAAGCGCAGGCAGTCGGCTCCAGGGCTCAGGGTCAGTTCCAAAGCCTTTGGTTCAGGCCGGCGGCTGCCCATCGTTCAGCGTTGGACTGAAATGTGATAAACATTACAATTTCTTTCGTTTGTCACACTTTTAACGTAATTTGCAATGATATTCCAGGCAGCATATCGCATGCTGTCGTTATTTCATAAAGAACTGAAATTCATCCGGATTTTTAACGTATAATATCATGATAAACAGAATGTTGCCGGCAGTATGCGCTGTCATATTATTGACGAGCGGGCTTTTTGCCCGGGATCGCGGCCCCAGCGTTGACTACCGGACGGTAGAGCCGCTCCTGTTGCATGTGAACCGTGCTGAACTTATGAAGGCACCCGGATTTGAAAAGCCGGACCCCTCCGCATTTCACATTGAGGTAACAGAGGATTTGGAAGCCGACGGAAGCACCAGGCTTTCCAGTGCGATGCTCCAGCGGCTAGCTTATATCTACAGAAGTCATCTGCTAGCACTCGAAGCCCAGATTAATGACGACCCGGTTTCAGCCGAGGGGTATATTACAGACGGGCTCCATTCCATTCAGACACTCATGGATGACCATCCTGAGGTACGAGGCAGCCGTCAGTTTGTTGAATTATACCGTACGATCATGACCGAGTACCAGGAGTTTTATGGTATTACTGACTCACTGGTTGATGTTCAGGGTGAGATTTTCCAGGTCCATAGGGAGCTGATGATGGCTGAGGAAGGTGACTGGTTTGACAAGCAGATGTTTGTGCTTCCGGAAGATTTGGAAATCGGCAAAACGCAGGTTCCGCTTATCCGAAATCAGCAGGTGAATAACCATATCGCGTATCTGACCGTCCGGCGTCCGGAAGTGATGGAACGCTGGCTGGAACGATCCGCCCACTATTTTCCGATGATGCGCGAGATTTTCCGTGAGGAGAATGTTCCAGAGGAACTTATACATCTTGCCATGATAGAAAGCGGGCTGGTGCCATCAGCCCGGTCGCATGCCCGGGCAGTGGGAATGTGGCAGTTTATATATGCAACCGGCTCTGTTTACGGGCTTGAAGTCAACTGGTGGATTGATGAGCGCCGCGATCCGGTCAAGTCAACCCGTGCGGCCGCCCGTCACCTTCGGGATCTGCACGAATACTGGAACGGAGACTGGCACCTTGCCCTTGCCAACTACAATGTAAGCACCCGTCGCATGCTCAGTTCCGTTCGCAGTGCAGGAGGTGTGCGCAACTACTGGGAGATTTATCCATTCCTGCCCAGGGAGACGCGTGGCTATGTTCCCGGTTTCATTGCCGCTACACTGGTAGCCATGAACCCGGAAGATTTTGGATTTGAGTCACAATATGATGTCGAGCCTTATGATTACGATATTGCAGAAATTCACGGTTCGGTCGATTTGAGCCTGCTGGCCGATTGTGCCGGCGTCACTACGCAGGAACTCAGAAACCTGAATCCCGAATTGCTTCGCTGGGCTACCCCTCCCGGTGACGATCCCTATCCCCTGAAAATCCCGAAGGGCTCAAAAGAGACATTCATGCTGGCCTATAATGAGATTCCCGATGAAAAACGGATGAACAATCTTGTGATCCACAGTGTAAAGCGGGGAGAAACTCTGGGCCTTATTGCCAACCGATACGGGACTACCGTCCGCGACATGTACCAGGCGAACGAGGGCCTCAGCAGTATTATTCATCCCGGACAGGAACTGATTGTTCCCGTACCAGGCGGCAGCAATGTGGCCATTCGTTCGGATGAGCCATCAAGAGCCCAGACAGCTCGCCTTAGGGCAGCAACCCAGACACCCACGGCCAATCAACCCGCCAACTCCGCGGCAGTTACATATGTGGTGAAATCCGGCGATACGGTCGGTCATATCGCCGAGTGGTTCAACACGCAGGCGTGGCGGGTCAGATCCTGGAATAATATCGGAAACCTGATCCGTACCGGTCAGCGCCTCACCATCTATGTACCGGCCCACCAGCGTGACCAGTACGCGCAGCTTAATAACATGAGCAGATCAGAACGTAACAATTTCTCCGTCTCGTCTGCGTCCACCCGGGTGGCGGTGAGCGGCGATGGTGATTACCGGGTCTATACTGTACGGCCCAACGACAACCTCACGGTTATTGCACGCAGTTTCAACACCAATGTTCAGGCCATCCAGCGTCTTAATAACCTTCAGTCAACACGAATTTATGCCGGTCAGACGTTACGCATTCCTAACTGATGTTCGTAATGTTTCATTCAAATGAGGCCAGGTAAATCATCTCGTATGCGTTTTTCTTCCCGAGTTTTTATTGTTGTTGTCCTGCTGGCAGGCATGGCCAGTGCCGGTTTTATTCTGCGACCGGACCCCTATTTCCTGATGCAGAAAAACTTCAGGATCTTCAGTGAGGTTTATGAAAATGTTTCCAGCGCCTATATTGATGAAGTTGATCCGGAGAAATTGATTAGAAGCGGGATCGATGCCATGCTCAATGAGCTGGATCCCTACACTGTGCTTATCGATGAAGCCGGAAGCCGGCAGATGGATATTGTGACAACAGGTCAGTATGCAGGCGTAGGTCTTGAAGTGGGAGCCCGCGGTGGTCAGCTTGTTGTGATCGCGCCTATTGAGGGCTATTCGGCCGAGCGGCGCGGAGTTCGTGCAGGAGATGTCATCAAGAAGGTGGATGGAACAGATGTATCAAAAATGAACACGGAAGATCTTCAGAGCATGCTGCGGGGAGATCCCGGAACCGCAGTTGTAATCACCATCCAGCGGTTTGGCATAGAAGAACAACTTGATTTTGAACTGACCCGTGAAACCATTGAGGTCAAAAACGTCACGCATTACGGACTGCTTGACTCGGAGTCCCGCATCGGCTACATCCTGCTCAGGAGATTCGCACAAAATGCAGCTGAAGAGGTAAGGAAAGCCATTCTTGAGATGGAAATGGAAGAGCCGCTTGATGGACTGATCCTGGATCTTCGCAATAATCCCGGCGGATTGCTGGATGAAGCCGTCAGGATCATCGACAAGTTTGTGCCTGCAGGTGAGAAAGTGGTGTGGACGGAAGGCCGCATGTCCCGGGCCAACCAGCAGTATGAGACTTCCGAGCAACCGGTATACGCCGACAAGCCGCTCATTATTTTACAAAACAGCGGCAGTGCGAGTGCATCCGAAATTGTCAGCGGAGCTCTTCAGGATCTGGACCGGGCTGTCGTAATCGGTGAGCGCAGTTTTGGCAAGGGGCTGGTGCAGATTGTGCAGCCACTATCCTACAATATCTCCCTCAAGATCACCACGTCGAAATATTATGTACCCAGCGGCAGGTCGATTCAGTCCACACCCTATCTAACGGATGAAGAAGCGGCTGCCATGGATGATGTTCCGGATTCACTCCGCACCCGTCATAAAACGCGTGCCGGTAGAACAGTATACGAGGGCATAGGCATTGAACCGGATCTGGTAATAGAGCAGCGGCCGCACAGCATGCTTGAGATAGCGCTGCTCCAAAACAGCCACTATTTCTTTTTTGCCAATGAATATACCGCCGGCAAAGATGCCCTTGATCCGGAACTGGGGCCGGATGACTTCTATGTGGACTTCCGAAAATATCTTGCGGAACAGGATTTTGAATATATCACGCGTGCAGAACGACATTTAGAGCGGTTCATAGAGTCGGTGGACCCTGCAGTGCTGGAAGAATCAGCGGGTCGTATCGAAAGCATGATGGAGCTGGTTGAACTGGAGAAAGAACGTGATAAGGAACTGTACGAAGAGCATATAAAAAGGGAACTCTATCTGGAGCTTCTTTCCAGGTTTAATGGTACTCGTGCCCGTATGAAGGAGCAACTCAAAACGGACGAATCAGCACTGAAAGGCGTAGCGTTGATTGAAAGCAGAGACCGTTACCTGTCAATTCTTGAACCATAATGCTTCTGAAATCAGATTTACATATCCATACTACTGCTTCTGACGGTACACTGACCCCGTCACAGGTTGTATTGCGCGCACTGGAAGCCGATCTGGATGTTATAGCCATCACAGACCACGATACCATTGCAGGGGTAGAAGAGGCGAAAGAGGCTGCACTGGGAACGCATCTTCATGTGATTCAGGGAGCCGAGATTAGCACGTTGTTTGAAGGCAGGGAATGCCACCTGCTGGCTTATTCCTTTGAGGATGCTGCCCTTATGCGGGATCTGCTGTCCGGCCAAAAGCGCAGAAGGATTATACGCGCCCGGTCCATTATTTCAAATCTCAACAGACTCGGCTTCGATATCACTTATGATGATATTCTGGGTGAGGCGGGAAGTGCCTCCATCGGCCGGCCGCACATCGCCAGGGTGATGATAAAAAAAGGATATGCATCCGGAACCCAGGAGGTCTTTTTCAGGTATCTTGGCAACGGATCCAGCGCCTATCACAAAATTGACTATCCCGATGTTTTGAAAGTCATAGAGAAGGTGCATGAGGCCGGCGGATATGCCATCCTTGCGCATCCTGCAAGTTTATACAATTTTATTGAGATCAAGCAGCTTAAAGATGCCGGACTCGATGGCATTGAGTGTTATCACTCCTCCCATAATTCAGTGCACAAACGGCGTTATCTCACTTATTGTGAAAATTACGATCTTATTGCAACCGGCGGATCAGATTTTCATGGCACTGTAAATGACTATGTTAATTTCGGAGTTTTGCATATTGAACTCCAGCCGGACTCGCCGCTTTTGAAAGCATCAAAAGCCATGGAAAACAGCGTTACAGAAACACATTCATAAACCCTATGCCCGTGAACAAGATAGAAGGTACATTCAACGTTAAAGATGCCAGCATCGGGATAGTAGTATCGCGATGGAACAGTTTTATTACCGAAAGACTCCTTGAAGGAGCGGTTGACATGCTGAAACGACACGGGGTTGATGAATCGCGGATAGATGTCGTATATTGCCCCGGTTCCTTTGAAATACCTCTGGTTACGTCCAGACTCGCTGAAAAAGGCAGACATGATGCGATTATCTGCCTTGGCGTGGTGATACGTGGTGCGACGCCTCACTTCGATTTTGTTGCGGGTACAGCGAGCCGGGGCATTTCCGATGTCATGCTGAAGTACCAGATCCCGATCGGATTTGGAGTCCTCACCACGGACTCCATAGAGCAGGCTATTGAACGGGCTGGCACAAAGGCTGGAAACAAAGGAGGCGAAGTAGCTATGACAGTACTTGAAATGATTTCACTTGCCAGTCAGATAGACTCAATGTAGTTTCCAGTGACAGAAAGAATTTAAACGTTTTCTAATCAGATTTTTCTTTGAAAACCGAAGAGCTTACATCAAAAAAACAATCCCCTGAAGATCAGGAGAAACAGGAGTTATTGCAAAAAAGGGGTAAGATTCCCCGTCACATAGCGGTCATCATGGATGGCAATGGCAGATGGGCGAAAAGCAGAGGAAGCGTACGTATTGCCGGGCATAAGGCCGGAGTGGACTCCGTTAAGGATATCACAGAAGCATGTGGCCAGCTTGGAGTACGGTATTTGACATTGTACGCATTTTCAACAGAAAACTGGGGCCGGCCAAAAGGGGAAATCAGTGCTCTCATGAAACTGCTGGTGCAGTCCCTGCGCACTGAGACCCGAAAACTCAATGAAAATGACATCAAGCTCACTTCCATCGGGGATATTGATCGCTTGCCCCCTACCTGCCGTCGTGAGCTGGAAGATGCCATTGTATTGACTGCCGGCAACAAGCGAATGGAGCTTTGCCTGGCTCTCAGCTACTCCGGAAGATGGGATATCCGCCAGGCAGTCAACCGGATTTCACAGAAAGTCAGGGATGGCCTGCTTTGCGCCGATGACATTGATGATGAAACCATCAACGAACATCTTTCAACTGCCCATATTCCGGATCCTGATCTTATTGTCCGGACAAGCGGTGAATTCAGGCTGAGCAACTTTCTTCTCTGGCAGTCAGCTTATTCGGAAATCTATATTACGGGTACGTACTGGCCTGATTTCAGGCGTGATGAATTGTACGAAGCTATTAAATCCTATCAAAAAAGAGAGCGACGGTTCGGAAAGGTTCCTTCTCATTTTGAACTGGAGGAACCAACTGCAGCCATGAGATGAATAAAAATTATTAAGTCTGGAAATAAAGATTTTTAAAGGACGTTCTTTTACCGTGTTTTCTACTACAAAAAAAATATTACTCGCGACCTTATTCGTTGCCGCAAGTCTCTTGGCTTCTGACATAATCCATGCGCAGAACGCACATGATGTACCGGAAGGAGACAGGCCTTTCCGGCCCGGGAACCCGCTGGAGAATCAACCCAGGCTTTACGAGCTCATTGATATCACTGCATCCGGTAGCAGGTTTTACAGTGAAACATTCATTGTCAGCGCTTCAAATCTGAACGTAGGTACCAACATCAGGATTCCCGGGGAGGATATTCCCCAGGCAATAAAAAGGCTTTACAACACCGGACTGTTTTCCGATGTCAAGATTTACAAACGGGAAGTGGGCCGGGATGGCATCATACTGGATATTGAAGTGGTTGAGCAGCCCCGGCTTGAACGGTACACCATTGAGGGAATCCGCCGGTCGCACCGCAGGGACCTCGAAAAGAAAATTCCGCTCTCACGGGGTTTTGCGGTAACCGAATCGGCCAAAACCCAGTCAGTTAATACCATTCTGCGTTATTACGAAAGCCGCGGATATCGCGGAACGAGTGTAGGTGTTGAAGTCTCTGAACCCGACACGCTCCGAAACAGGGTGTCGCTTGTCTTTAATGTAGATCGTGGCGAACGTGTTCAGATTCGCAGAATTGAATTTGAAGGCAACGAAAGTTTTTCAGACAGGCGGCTTCGAAAAAACCTGGGCGATGTGAAACGTGACCGATGGTGGCGTATTTTCACTCGTCAGACGTACAATCGTGAGGATTTTACAGAAGGACAGGATGAACTGCTTGGTTTTTACCGGGAGAACGGATTCATGGATGCGCGCATCATTGAAGATTCTGTATATGTGTACAGCAGAAGAAGAGACAAAGAATCCATTGGCGTCTTTCTGAAAATTGATGAGGGACCGCAATACCTGATCAGAAACATCGAATGGGAGGGAAATACCGTTTACTCCGATGAGCAGCTTTCCTCCGCACTTGAAATGTCCACCGGTGATGTGTTCAATGAGTCGAAATTCGAAATGAATCTCAGGCAGAACCGGCATGAGACAGATGTAACCAGCATGTATCAGAATATCGGATATCTGTTTTTCAATGTGCAGCCTGAGTTTGAACGCGTAGAAGGCGACTCCCTTGATATTACGCTCTATATTGTTGAAGATGATATCGCCACCGTGCGCATGGTGGAGTTTCTGGGGAATACGAAAACCCATGACGATGTGGTCCGCCGAACCCTCAGAAACCTTCCGGGGTCAAAATACAGCCGGTCGGCCATCATGCGGTCCATACGGGAGCTATCCCAGCTTGGATACTTCAATCCCGAAGCAATACAGCCTGACCTGGAAGTAGACTACGAGGATAAGAAAGTTGATATCATCTACTACCTTGATGAATCCATGAGCACCGACAACTTCGAGTTCTCGGGTGGTTATGGCGGAAGGCAATTCGGGGTTATCCTCTCCGCGAGAGTCAATTTCAACAACTTTTCAGCCCAAAATCTATTCAAAGGGGAAGCCTGGCGACCCCTGCCCAGCGGAGACGGTCAGCGGCTTACCCTCGGAGTTCAACTTACCGGTCGCGGTTATCAGAATTTCAGTTTCGGTTTCCAGGAGCCTTGGTTCCTCGGAAGGCCCAATTCCTTTGGGATCAACCTTTCCTACAGTCTGTTCACCGGGAGCAGCGGAACCTTCTTCGGCTCCGCCACGACACGCCAGGAGATGTTTTCCGGATCGGTTGCCTACGGAAGACGCCTGAACTGGCCGGATGACTATTTCCGTCATATAACCCGATTGCGCTACCAGTATTTCGATGTCGCAGGTTTTGTGAGCCTGCTTGGCGGACAAGCGAGCATTCTCTCTTTTGAACAGGAATTGCAGAGAAACTCTACTGATAACCCGATCTCACCCAATATGGGATCAAAATTCTCCATTCGCGGTGAGTTCGCCCCCAATATTCCTGGGTTTTCGCAATACTTTAAGCTCGGACTTGACTATCAGTATCACATCCCGGTAGTTGGCAAATTGGTCGCTACCTATGGTGCTGATTTCGGTTATATGAGCTGGTTCAGTAAATCAGACAGAAGCCAGTTTCAGCGTTTTTATCTCGGTGGTACGCCTCTGCAGCAACAGCAGGTGTTTACCAGGGATAATATTGACATGAGAGGATATCCCGGTGGCTTCGAAGGATCCATCTCCCCATACCAGGATGGGGAAGAGATAGGCGGTACGGTCTACAATAAATTTTTCACGGAGCTGCGTTATCCTTTGATAAGCACTGACCAGGTTCAGCTCATTCCCTACGCATTTGTTGAAGCGGGTAATGCCTTTCTGGGCTACAAGGAGTATGATCCGTTTAATGTGAAGCGATCGGCCGGCTTTGGTGCTCGAATTTTTATGCCGATTCTGGGACTTATAGATATCAGTTACGGCTACCGCTTCGATGGCATTGAAGCACCAGGAGTCAATGCCAATGAATGGCAGTTTCTCTTTAACATTGGAGCACCTTTCTGATTATGAAAAAACTGTTTCCAGCCATCCTGCTGCCGGTAATTCTGCTCCCGGCTTTTCTCTTGCTTATGCCGGCAGTGCAAGCGACAGCTCAACAGAAAATCGGATATATCGACTCGGATGTGATCATGCGCGAGATACCCGAATACACCGGTATTCGGCAGCGACTTGAAACAATTGCCCAGAACTGGAAAGAAGAGATTGATGAGATGCAGGTGGAGATAGAGCGCCTCAAGCAGGATTTCGAGGCAAGAGAAATTCTGTTTACGCCAGATATCAGAAGACAGCGTCAGCAGGAAATAGACAGGAAAGTGCGCGAGCGGGAACAGTATATCAATCGCAGATTCGGTCCGGAAGGCGACTATTTCCGTCAACAGGAAGAATTGCTGGAGCCCCTGCAGCAGCGGATTCTGGAAGCTGTTGTTAAAGTTGCCGAAAGGGAGGGTTTTGACCATATTTTCGACAGGGCCGGGGACTACCTGTTTCTCTATTCACGAACGCGTTGGGACATCAGCCGGAATGTGCTTGAAGAACTGGGTATTTTTGTTGATGATGATGCGTTATAATATTGTGCGCACAATTATTGGAGATGGTTACGCGTATTCTATAATGACAATCTGGAAAAGCAATCCTAAACATTGTATCTTGTCAAACTTTTTATGTTAACTGTAAAAACACCATGATGAAGTATTTCGCAATAATTATTATTCTCCTGTTCGGATTGACCTTATCATCCACTGCCCAGATGAGAGTTGGCTACATGGATCCTCAGGTTGTTCTTGACAATCTGCCGGAAAAAGAGGCTATTGAGCGGCAGTTGAACAGATTTTTGGACGGCAGAGAGGCTGAGTTTGAAGAAAGATCAATTGAATTTCAGAACATGCTTGCCCGTTTTCAACAGGAAGCACCCAATCTCTCCGAAGAGGAAACCCGCCGCCGGCAGCAGGAGCTTCAGGTCAAAGACCAGGAGCTGGAAGAGTTTCAAATGAGGGTTCAGCGTGAACTGGAACAGCGTCAGGCAGAACTGCTTGGACCCATCCTTCAGGAAATGAATACCATTATCGAATCTCTTGCGATGGAAATGAACCTGGACTATGTACTCAATGAAGCCACTAGTGAAGGGGAAATGATCCTTCTGTTCATTTCTGATGACGGAAAAGAGCGCCTCGATCTGACCGACAAGGTCATCTCAAGAATGTTAAATTAACCATTAAGCAGATATCACAAACAATGAAAAAAGCTTGGATTATTCTCGGATGTTTACTCCTTACCGGACTCGCTGCTCCTGTTGAAAATTCACAGGTTCAGGCACAGTCTCAGGAAGAATTAAAGATTGGATTTGTTGATCCGCAAACTATTATGAGAAGCATGCCGGAGATGGCTGCCATTGAGCGTCGCCTTCAAAATTTTATTGAACGCAAGCGCCAGGAATTTGCGGAAAAAGAAGCCACATTCCGCAGAGAGGTGGAGGAGTATCAGCAAAAAATGTCTGTTATTTCAGATGAAGCCAGAAGGCGGGAAGAGGAGCGTCTTGCCGGACTCAATCTTGAGCTTCAGGAGTTCCAGCAAAATTTCCAGCAGGAGGTTCAGGAGCGGCAATTCGAACTGATCGAACCGCTGCTCAGCAAAATTCAGGGTGCGATTGAAACCGTAGCCAGCGAGCGGAATTTTACATACGTTCTCAATACAATGACCAATAACGGAGACTTCATCATCCTCTATGCTTCAGAGAGGGCGCATAGTGACTACGATATCACGGATGAAGTCATGCAGCGTCTGGATCTTATGTAATCCGGTCAAAGCTCCTGGTTTCTACTTATTTCTGAAGCACAGCGAATTTCTGGAACACAGCAATCATGCCGGATCCATCTGACCGGACGCCAACGTACTTCGTGCAACCTGACCAATACACCCTGGAAATGAGACTCTGGGATGAGGGTTTCAGTAGAATCATGGGGCTTGATGAGGTGGGCAGGGGATGTCTGGCGGGTCCGGTTGTGGCGGCAGGTGTAATCATGAATCCAGAAAGCAGGATTCCGGGTATTGCTGATAGCAAGAAACTCAATGCGAAACAACGCATAGCCGTTGCAGAAGAAATCAAGAAGAGCTGTCTATGGTGGACTGTGGCCAGTTGTGATATTCAGGAAATCGATAGGCACAATATCCTTGGAGCTTCACTCAGGGCGATGGAAAAATGTATTCAATGCACCGATCCCGGACCCGACTATCTGCTTATTGACGGTAATCGTGGATTAAGCTCGATGCTTATTCCGTCTCAAACGGTCATCAGGGGCGATGATCTTAGTGCCACCATTGGTGCCGCATCCATATTGGCAAAGGTCTACCGGGATAATTATATGGCGATACTGCACAGGCAGTACCCGGAATATGGATGGGATAAAAACGTGGGCTATCCAACGGCCTTTCATTATGAAGCACTTGCCAAATACGGAGTTACCCCACATCACCGGACATCGTTCCGGCTTCGCACGAATCGGCCATATCAAAAAGGACGATCTGAATAAACGGAGAAGTGTCAGCTACAGTACCAGAGACAGTATAGCTATTATGCCTGTGCCCCAATTTTAAGGTCGTCCGTCTTCTTAGCCTTGTCCCCGGTTGCTGCCCGGGTCAGCTGTATATACTGAATTCGCGCTTGTAGAAATCAAAATTCAGACAAATGGCCAGCATAATGGAATACGAGAGAAAAGCGGATCCACCGTAGCTCACAAACGGGAGTGGCAGCCCGATCACAGGAAACAGCCCCATGGCGCTGCCCAGGTTGATGACAAGATGGGCAAAAAAGGTCATGGTCACCCCGACGATGACAAGTTGCGCAAAAGGATGCCGGTGTTCACCGGCGATATTCAGCAGCCTCAAAAGAAGAACAGCGAAGACAAGCAGCAGAAAACCAGCTCCGATAAAACCGAATTCCTCTGCAATCACGGGAAAAATAAAATCAGTCCACTGCTCCGGCAGGAATCGCAGCTGTGTCTGCGTCCCCTCAAGAAAGCCTTTGCCCCAGAGGCCGCCGGAACCGATAGCGGTTTTAGCCTGTAGGACGTTCCATCCGGCACCCTGAGGGTCAAGCGCCGGATTAACGAATGCCTCAATTCGTGCCTGCTGATGGGGTTTGAGCACCTGGTAGAGGGCAACCTGCACACCAATGACGACAAGAATGCCAGCAATGAAAGCGGAGCTAGTAAGCCATGGCCATTTTTGGATGAAAAAGATGGCAATCGATAGAACTAGAGTTGCAAGTACCCCGAGTTTCCAGTTGATCACCGTGAAATAGGCAATAATGGCTGGCGAGATCAGGAATAAAGAGATGCCGTATGGCAATCCTGACCAGAAAAGCATCACCGGAATAATGGCCAGCAGGATAAGTGCTGTTCCGGTGTCGTTCTGTAGAATAATTATGATACTCGGAATAAGCATCAGTACGACCGCTACAAGGGCCGATCCTATATGTTCTGTCGAAATATCTCTTCTGCTGGTAAGGTAGTTGGCAACTGCAAGTATGGTGGCAAGTTTCAGCATCTCACTGATCTGGAACCTCAGCCCTCCGATTACCAGCCAACGCTTTGCTCCGCCTGCTTCTGTACCCCATATGACAGTAGCAATAGCAAGAATGATGCAGATTATGTATAGTGCATATGAGATCTGTTGAAATGTACGCGGACTTGTGAATTGAATAGCGACCAGGGCGATGATAGAGATACCAATCCACGCTACCTGATTCAGGAAATTTTTCTGAATGTAATCCGGCAGAAATTGAGAAACCGGACCAAGTGTTGCACTGTAAATGGCCACGAGTCCGGCGGTGAAAAGCAAAACCCAGCAGATAATCAGCAGCCAGTCAAATTGTCGATACCAGGCCATTATAGTACTTCCTCATTGCTGTCACTTTCCCTCGGAGTGAAGGTCTTTACATAGTTGTAAACCCAGTTTCTCAGGATTCTACCGTGGAAATATTGCTCCATCATCAGACCGGCAACCGGGGCTGCTGATATGGAACCAAATCCGGCATTTTCAACAAGGACAGCTATGGCTATTTCCGGATTTTCGTAGGGAGCGTAGGAAATGAACCAGCCGTGATCAATGCCGTGGGGATTTTGAGCCGTGCCTGTTTTGCCTGCTACTTCCACACCGGCGATATCTGCGTAAAACCTGCCCGATCCTTCTGAAACAGCTTTTCTCATTCCTTCCTGAACAACTTTCAGATGTTCATCCCGCACCCATGGAATGCGCACTTTTTCGTACTCTTGCGTAATGTAAGATCCGTCGGGATAGACGATGCGGTCAACAATATGGGGCCGGATCCGATATCCTCCGTTTGCAAGCTGTGCAGCCAGCAAGCCCATTTGCATGGGAGAGCTGGAAAAAGTGCCCTGTCCGACCCCCACACTGATCAGATCTCCAATACCCCAAAAGCGTGAATCACCAAAGTGGGTGTTATAGTAGGCGCTGTCTGGAAGAATGCCACGCCTTTCATGGGGCAGATCAATCCCGGTAAGCTGTCCGAGCCCGAATGAACTCGCATGACGGTGCCATGCGTTCAGTCCCACACCTTTCATGGTCTGGTTCATCAGCGAAAAGAAATAGGTATTGCAGGAGTTCTGAATGGCTTCAACAAGATTCTGGCGTCCATGCTGGCGGGTGCAGCGATAGTGACGGCCGAGTGTGAAACCGCCACGGCATGTAATCACTGTATTCGGATCGATGATGCCGAAATCCAGGCCCATAAGTCCCATCAGTGGTTTAACTGTGGATCCGGGTGGCTGCATGGTTGAGATAGTGCGATTAAAAAGTGGATTGGTGGTATCTGCATTCAGAGAGAGCCAGTAGTCCATGTCAATGCGGCCAGAAAGACGGTCAACATCAAAATCCGGGGAGCTGACCAGCGCCAGAACGGCACCGGAATTCGGATCCAGGGCGACCACGCCACCAACCTTACCCTTCATCAGATCTTCTGCAAGCAACTGAAGCTCGTAGTCAATATGTGTGTAAATATCGGCTCCCTTTACCGGGCTGTGCCCCATTTGGGAGTCCTCGAATGGTCCCAGCGACTGCCCCAGTGCATTGACCCTGATATACCGGGAACCCAGCTCGCCGCGAAGATCCTGCTCGTAGACAAATTCGATGCCGCTTCGGCCTGCCTTGTCTCCCAAATTATATCTTCTGGAGCTGTTATACTCCTGCTGGGTGACTTCGCTGAGGTAGCCAAAAATATGGGATCCGTTTACATCGGTGGGATAATGCCGTTTGGATTCAACATGATACCCGATGCCCGGAAACTTCCAGATGTTCTCCTGGATTTGAGAAAAACGGTGAAAGCTGATATCGGAATAAAGCCGGGTAGGGCGGTGCCAGGAGTACCTTCTTGCTGCCTGGACACGCTCCTCTATGATTTTGGGATCCAAATCAAGATACTCCGAGAGTAGCGGAATGGCTTTTGAGTCGAAGTTGGCGGGAGTGACGGTTATTGTGTAAATAGGCTGGTTGTCAACAAGCATTCTGCCTGCACGATCGTAAACAATTCCGCGTGCCGGACTTACGCTCTCCTGTCGGATGCTGTTTGCAAGGCTGAGGGGGCCGTATGTTTCATATTCTATGATCTGCAGCTGGATCAACCTTCCGGTGATGATCAGCAAAATGGTGATCATGGTCACCTGCAGAACACGAATGGAAATATCATTTCGCTTTTCTTGTTTGTTGTGAAGCATTGGTAATTTTAATTATCTCGCAATATGTAGATAATACTGCCTGTTATTGCCGTCATTAAGCTGCTGCCGATTAATATCTCAAAAAACACAAGCTCTGCATGATATATTTGTGCGAAGAAAGCAGAGAGAAGGAAAAAGAGGTTGTGAACCAGAGATATCCCCAGTAATATCAGAAAAACTTGTGTAAAAAAAAGCTTGGTTTCTTCAATTCTGGGTATAAATGAGTAGACGATCAGGGTAGTGAGTGTCTTTGAAAGAAGATGGAGCCCCCAGTAATCCAGAAAAATATCGGATAACAATCCGACGTAAGCAGCAAAAAGTATGGCTGAGGTCCTGTCTTGGGTAGCAATCACCCAAATGAGAAAGACCAGTGTGATATCTGCCTGAACTGGCCCATAGCTAAGATGGTTAAATATGAGCATCTGCAGAAGGACCGCTGCCAGTCCGATGATACCGAATTTCAGCAATTCTGATTTCATTGAAACGGCCCCTCAAATTGCAGCAGTAGCTCTTCAACTTCTGGTTCGGGTTGAAACCGGACAATGAATGCTTCGGCTGCCTGATGCAGGGATACAAATGGACGGATGTATATCTGCTGCGTATCACGACCCTCTTCCGGTTCGGTCCGAATTACCCTGCCAATGGGTATGCCGGACGGAAACTGGTTGCTGAATCCCGAGGTTTCCACGACGGATTCCAGCGGTACATGTATGGTCTGTGGTACATAGCTCATGACAAGCTCATTTGACTGATCCGTGTTCCATGAAACAATGCCGTACGCACGATTTCCCTGAATTCGGGCACTGACCCTGAAAAGTGGATTGTAGAAGGGCATGATCTGAGCATGACCGGGTGTCGCAAGGATGGTCTGGCCTATGAGGCCCTCCGGGGTGATCAGAGGCATGCCCGGTTCCACACCTTGCCGGCTGCCTTTGTTGATGGTGAAGGAATTGTTGATGCCGGTCAGGTTCTTTGCAACGACTCGTACAGGAATCAGTTCAAGATCGAGTGTGTCCTGAAGCCCGATCATTCTTCTGAGAGCACGGTTTTCTTCCCGTGCAGAGCGGAGACGGCTGAGTTCATCCTGCAGGAGGATGTTCTGCTGTCCAAGTTGTTCGTTGGTTTGCAGTGCACTCCGATAGACCCTTACCTGGGACAGTGGCTGCTCGATGTAGCTGATGACCAGTATAGATGCTTTACGTACTGTTTGCAGACCGCCTTCATGGCGAAATACCATGAGAAAAAATGCGATCAGGATAAAAAGTACGGTGAGGACATGGTCCCGAATATCTTCCGTCTTTCGAAGCGAAAACTGCATTCACGTGTCATTCTGTCAGGTTAGAATGGCCCGGTAATATTCCAGATCTTCAAGAACTTTACCAGTACCCCGGACCACAGCGGTCAGCGGGTCTTCAGCTATATGGACAGGCAGGTCCGTTGTCTCCATGATCAGCTTGTCGAGGTTCAGGAGCAATGCACCGCCACCGGTGAGAAAAATACCTCTGTCCAGAATATCAGCTGATAGCTCGGGCGGGGTTTGCTCCAGCGATTTGGTTACTGACTCGACAATGGTGTTTACGGATTCGGAAATTGCTTCGCGAATATCCTTGGAAGTTACGGTTCGGGTTCTGGGAACTCCGTTGACCAGGTCGCGGCCCTTGACCGTGAGTTCAAGTTCTTCATCAAGAGGCGTGGCTGATCCAATCACGCATTTCACCTGCTCTGCAGTGCGTTCCCCGATGAGCAGGTTGTGATTCCTCCGGAAATAGTTGATGATGTCCTCGTTAAGCTCGTCACCGCCAAGTCTAACAGACTGTGAGTATACAATGCCTGATAACGCTATTACTGCAATTTCGGTCGTTCCTCCACCGATATCAACGATCATGTTGCCAACCGGTTCGTGGACATCCAGTCCGATGCCAATAGCAGCAGCCATCGGTTCATCCACCAGGTATACTTCCTTGGCTCCGGCATGCTCGGCGCTGTCACGAACAGCACGTTTTTCTACTTCCGTGATTCCACTGGGAACACAGACCACCATCTTGCGCGTAGTGGAATACCAGCGTACCTTCACTTTTTTTATCATCCCCCGAATCATGTGCTCGGCAACTTCAAAATCAGCTATCACGCCATCACGCAGCGGACGAACAGTACGAATTCTTTTATGCGTCTTTTCATGCATGAGCCTGGCCTCATGTCCGATCGCAATGGTCTGATTCTCGGTGTTAAGGGCAACGATGGAAGGTTCATTCAATACAATTCCCTGGTTGCGTGCGTGAATCAAGGTATTGGCGGTGCCCAAGTCTATGGCTATATCCGTGTATAACCAATCAAACATTCCGCCTTTTGAATTATTATGACTCGTGGATGATTTTTTGTTTCGTACTTCGGACTGCTGCATATGCGATTACGTGTGCTGTGGGAAAGGAAGGATTATAACTTTCAAAGTTACGATATTAAGTGGCATATTGCGAATTTCTTTCGCGAAAAAACGAAAAAAAACTCACATATTTAAACCTCTTTCTGCTGGTTGGTTGCAGAACAGCTGCTGAAAAAAATGTAATCAGTGTCTGAAATGACGGACTCCGGTAAATACCATTGAAATACCAAGTTCATCCGCCTTTTTGATCACTTCATCATCGCGTATGCTGCCACCCGGCTGGATGACCGATGTGGCGCCTGCCCTTGCCGCCTCCTCCAACCCGTCCGCAAAAGGAAAGAAAGCATCGGAAGCAACAACCGAACCCTCTAAAGTGTGTCCGAATTGTTCTGCTTTTTGAACGGCAATCCGGGAAGAATCAACCCGGTTCGGCTGACCAGTACCTACACCTATCGTCTGCATGTCACGGGCGTAAACAATGGCATTGGATTTCACATGTTTGGCAACAATCCATGCGAATTCAAGGGTTGCCCACTGCTGCTGATCAGGCTGTCGCTTTGTAACCACATTGCGGGATTCTCTCCTGAAATCCGTATCGGGATGCTGCCACAGATAACCACCGGCCACCGATCTGATTTGCGGTGTTGATCTGTCCGGCCATTGGAGGATGCGGATCAGCCGCCTGTTCGATTTGCGGGTCAGAAGTTCGAGGGCATCGTCAGAAAAACCTGGAGCAAGGATTATTTCACTGAAAATCTTGTCAACGCTTTCTGCCGTTTCAGCATCAACCGGACGATTGAACAGAATAATTCCGCCAAACGGCGATACCGTATCGGTCGAAAAGGCTTTCTCCCAAGCTTTTCGTGCAGTATCTGCCAGTGCTGCACCACAGGGAAGACTGTGTTTGTAAATGGCACAAAGAGTTTTGTTTGATTCAGAAAAATCAGCTCCGAGCTGCAGTGCGGCATCTATATCGAGATAGTTGTTGTAGCTTAACTCCTTCCCGTGAAAATAGTCGATATATTGTCCCGGATCACCATAAACAGCAGCAGATTGATGCGGATTCTCACCGTAGCGCAGAGTCTGATAAAGCGGTGCTTTTAAATGAAGTGAACTGTTGATCTCAGGGTCCAGATTCTGATGCAGTTCCTGCCCTTGATTCTGCCCCTGCCGCTGTCCCTGGCTCCGCTCCTCTTCCTGTTCTTCTTTAGTTTTGCCGAGCAGATAGGTTGAGATGGCCATGTCATAGGACGAGGTCAGGGAAAATGCCTTTGCTGCTAAAGCTGCCCGTGTTCGGGCACTTATGCTTCCATTATTCCGGTCTATTTCCGCGAGAATGTCTGCGTACTGGTCTGGATGAGTTGCAATGCAGACATTTTCCAAATTTTTAGCCGATGCCCGAACCATGGCCGGACCACCGATATCAATATTCTCTACAGCGTACTCAGGATCATCAGGTCGGCAAGCGACCGCCTCACCGAATGGATACAGATTTACTACAACGAGCTGAATCGGTTTGATATCAAGCTCCTTGAGTGTACGTGAGTGCTCCTTCAGGTTCGGCCGGGCAAGCAGGCCGCCATGAATTTTTGGATGCAATGTTTTTACTCGCCCGTCCAGACACTCCGGAAATCCGGTTACCTCAGAAACATCGGTGACAGGTATCCCGGATTCTCGCAGTATCTGAGCTGTTCCCCCTGTTGAAATGATTTCGACCTGATGCTTTTGCAGGCCGGAAGCAAGTTCGAGAATCCCGGTTTTGTCTGAAACGGATAAAAGTGCACGTTTAACGGGTACGTCCGAAAGCTGTTCGAAATATTTTGAAGTCATGTTATGTGGTTGGTGATATCGCAATGAGTAAATCAGGCTATCTCATGTATTAGAAAGCAGAAAGCGTACAACTTTCGGATAGAGTACATGCTCCTGCCTGAGAACTTTGGCAGCAACTGTTTCAGCAGTGTCTTTTTCACTAACCGGTACCTTGACCCGTGCGATGACAGGCCCCTCATCGTAATCCTGGGTGACGTAGTGGACAGTGCAGCCGGTTTCTTTTTCCCTGTTATTGATGACGGCCCGGTGAACACGCATGCCATACCATCCTTTGCCCCCGTATTTTGGAAGCAGGGAAGGATGGATGTTGATGATCTTGCGCGGGTAGCGTTCCACTATCTCATCAGGTATCTTTTTGAGATATCCGGCAAGCACAATGAGGTCAGGTGATTCCTCGTCCAGGATTTCATCGAGTTTCTTTTTGTATGTTTCGGGATCAACAAAACCGCGCGGGGAAATCACTTCAGTACGGATATCATGATCCCGGGCATATGTGAGTGCACCGGCATCGGGATTGTCACAAATGAGTGCCGTTATTCGTGCAGGTATCTCCTTTTTCATGGCAGCCTGATGCAACGCCTTGAAATTGGATCCGGAACCGGAGGCAAAAACGACAATTTTTTTTGTTTTCAATTGTCAAATATGCTGTCTGTGCTGGTGATTTTTACAGTATTACCAAAGGAAATGAATAATTCCACTCCCAGCGGAAAAGGAATCTTGTGATCAATGTGGCCGTAGGGTACATCGCGAACGACCGGCAAGTCAGTATCTTTCAACAATCGATCCAGAATTTTTTCCATGGAAGGGACGTCGCCAAAGGTTTCCTGCTCCGGTGGTGAAAAAGAGCCGAATATGACGGCATTGGATGCTTCAAACCAGCCGGCAAGTTTTGCCTGCCAAAGATATCCTTCGGTCTTGTGACGTGGTTCGTCTACGTCCTCAAGAATGGGGATGGCATTGTTCAGATCGGGAAAAAATGGGGAAGCGGCCAGTTTGGCGGCCACTGACAGCGTTCCTGGTAATGCAATGCCACGAACTTCACCGCTTTTACGATTGGCCGGGACTTTCAGGTTGTAGTTAACTTTGCCGGTTTGCATGAAATCCCAGAATGATTTTTCAAAATCGGGGTGGACAGGATGCATATAAAAATCCGTAGCCGGCATGCCGGTCGAAAGAGAGGGCAGTCCTGTTTGTGCATAAATGCCCCATTCCAGAGCAGTGATGTCACTGTAGCCGATCATGAGTTTTCGTGCGGATGTGATGGCATCGAAATCCAGAAGCGGAAGCATGGCGCTGCTCCCGAAGCCGCCTCGTGCGAAGAAGATTACGTCAACAGAGGAATCATTGACAAGATCCATCAGCTCGGAGGCGCGATCCATCGCACTGCCGGCCAAATAATTGTCACGGGCATGGCAGCTGGGTTTGACAATAACACGGTAGCCACGCTTTTTAAAATAGGCGATACCGTTTTCTAATCGCTGAGGCTCTATCGGTGATGAAGGGGCCATAATTCCTATGGTCCCGTTTTCAGGTAGCGGTCGGAGTTTTATCATGATCAATTGTTTTTACTTCGATTCGACAGGACTGAATATTTTATAGTTTTCAAGGCTCCAAGTGATCTGCTTGGCTGTTATTATAATAGTGGCTGTGATCGGGACGGCAATCAGCATACCGAAAATTCCAGCCAGTTCGGCACCGGCCATGACTACAAACAGGATCACCAGTGGGTGAAGGTTGGCCGACCGGGAGAACAACAATGGCTGTACGACGGCCACGTCAATGATCTGAGTGAGGAGAATGGCGGAAAATACGTAGATGACAAGTGAAAAATCACCGGTCTCCAGAACGGATACGATGATGGAGAGAATATAGCCGATCACAGGTCCGAAATACGGAATGATATTGGCTACTCCGACGGCTATTCCCACCGAGAGTGCATTGTTCAGCCCGGCAAAACTGAGGGTGATGGTTGCGGTGGTGGCGATGATGATACTTTGCAATCCAACACTTTTGAAATAGGTGACAAGCCGCTTTTCTACTTTATCAATGCCGGTGAGGACTGTTTCGAAATACCGGTTTGGAATAATCTGAAGTATGTTTCGACGCAATTTTGCACCGTCCTTGAGAATGAAAAACGTTGCGAACGGAACAACAATAAATGCCCAGAATATGTTGGCGAAGATCCCGAGGATATTATTGACGGTTTGTGAGATATCATCTGTTTGGAAAAGTACAGCAACAGCATTGGGCACATTGTCACGCAGGAACCCTTCCGGCAGAAACGGCATCCTTTCAAGAATCTGCTCTTCGATTTCCGCAGTAACAGCGAGCACAGCATCCAGATTCAACTGCTGCCCGAGCATGATAACCTGATTGGCAATAGCGGGAAGGATGGTGCTTGAGAACCAGACCAGCAGCAGAACCAGCGAAGATATGACCAGGCATATAGCCAATGTCCGGTTCATGCCTGCAGACTGCATCCGGTTGACAAAGGGATCCAGAATGTAGGTGATCACCAATGCGATGAGCGCGTAAAGGACAAGCGTGAAGAAGCGGTACAGTACTGCCAGAACCAGCAGGACAATGGCCAGTCCAATGATCAATCGAATAAATCGTTCGATGTTAAAGCTCTTCATTCTCCAGCTTTCTTAGCAGTTCATCACATTTCTCCATTACAATATAGCCCGGAAAGCCCCTTCGGATTAGAAAATCCACAAGTTTCTTCTTCCGTTTCAAGCCCGGTTCGGTTCTCATCAACCGTTTGGCAGCACTTCCGGCAGCCGCTTCCAGAGTGTCGATGAGTTGCTGATCGGTGAAGATGTCCTTAAGGGCCGCATCAATATACTGTTTTTTTATTCCTTTTTGGGCCAAAGCCATGCGAATTTTTGACGGACCCCAGCCATAGAGTTCTTTTTTATCTCTGACAAAGCTCTCGGCAAAAAGGGCATCGTTCAGATATCCCTTCTCAATGAAAGGGTTAAGTGCATTTCTCACTTCCTCGGTCGAATAGCCCTTGGCATAACTTTTTTTGATGATTTCACTGGAGCTGTGATTTCGTACTGCAAGCCAGCGGTAGATCTGATTGTTCAGGTGGAACAAGCGTTCCGCCCTGACCAGTTGCTTGTATTGATCTCCGGTAATTATGTCACCTGCTTTAATTCCGGAAGCATCGATGACATCGCGATGTAATCCATCCAGATAGGTATCCTCAACAAAAAGTGAAACCCGGTTTTTTTTCTTTTTTTGAGCGACAATATCCGTACATCGCCCCGGCAGGGGTAATGCAGACTCATCCATTCTGTCTATTGGTTATGGATATTCAGTTACAGACGTATGCAGGAACTAACCTGGAGTTTGCGTTTCTCATTGCAACATCGTGATGGCTATTCCTTTCTTGTATCGGTGTCAGATGCAACAGCTGCGGAAGTGTTTTTCCCGGTGGATTTTTTACCAGATCCGGTTGCGGCGTCTGATGCCGCGGCTTTTCCGTTGTCCGGATAATGATCAGGCAGCAGTTTGCGCCTTACAATATCCTCGATTTCAGAACTCAGCTTAGGATCCTCCTGTAGAAACTGCATGGCTGAATCGGTTCCCTGTCCTATAGGTTCACCGTCATAGCGATACCAGCTTCCTCTTTTCTGGACAATGTCATACTGAACGGCCAGATCCAGCAGTTCTGCGATGCGGGAAATGCCCTGCCCGTACATAATGTTGAATTCGCATGTCTTGAACGGAGGTGCCACTTTGTTTTTGACCACTTTTACCTTGGTACGGTTACCGATCACGTCTTCGCCCCGTTTGATCGCCCCGATTCGCCGGATATCAATTCTGACTGATGAGTAGAACTTGAGCGCTTTTCCACCGGTTGTGGTTTCCGGGTTGCCAAACATCACACCGATTTTTTCCCGGAGCTGATTGATGAAGATTACGGCGGTATGTGTGCGGTTGACCACCCCCGTAAGCTTTCTGAGTGCCTGAGACATAAGGCGCGCCTGAAGACCGACCTGCGAATCACCCATCTCCCCTTCGAGTTCGGCCCGCGGGACCAGGGCAGCCACCGAGTCAATGACAACCACATCCAGTGCTGCCGACCGGATCAGTGTTTCAGCGATTTCGAGCGCCTGCTCCCCGCTGTCGGGCTGGGAGATCAGCAACTCATCTATTTTGATGCCCAGTGCTTTGCCGTATTTGGGATCAAAGGCATGTTCGGCATCAATAAGTGCTGCGTGACCGCCGGCCTTCTGTGCTTCTGCAATGACATGCAGGGCGAGTGTGGTCTTGCCGCTGGCTTCCGGTCCGTATATCTCGGTTACCCGTCCGCGCGGAATGCCGCCAACACCCAGAGCATGATCCACAACAAGGGACCCTGTCGAAATACAGGGAATGTTCTCAATTGGCTGGTCGCCCAAGCGCATGATGGTCCCTTTGCCATACTGTTTTTCAATCTGGCCAACTGCCAGATCTATTGCTTTTCTGCGTTCGTTATCAGACATGAGGTTAAACTCCTTGAGTATATGTGTAAAATATGTACGAATATACTTTCTTTTCGTAACAATACCAAAACTGCTTGCGGATATCTTTATCAGATAAGACAAGGAACCAAACCAAAACTTACAATCCATTTTGTGATAAATCCACTAAAATAATCGTCATTTTGTGATATCCTGATACCCTTTGTGCATTAACCGGTTCTGACCAGTTCGTTATCAGCCGGTAGAATTCCTATCTTTGGTTCGCGAAGATCAAAATTCAAACAATTTCATGATCGATACCCATTCCCATATCTATCTTCCGCAATTCCATGAGGATCTTCCCGATGTGCTGGACCGGGCCTCGCAGGCCGGAATCACCGATATCATGATGCCTGCAATCGATTTTGGGTCGCTGAAGCAAATGGATGAGCTTCATCATCCCCGGATCCACTTTCACAAAATGGCGGGCATCCATCCCTGCGATGTCGGCAGCACACGGAGTGGAATCGGTGAACAGCTGTCAGAACTCGGCGAATCCCCCGGGATCATTGCCATCGGCGAGACAGGCCTCGACTACTACTGGTCGAAAGACCATACAGATGTACAGAAAAAAAGCCTCAGGGAGCATTGTCATGTTGCAAAGACCCTTGACAAGCCTGTGATTCTGCACAACCGGGACAGTACGGAGGATATTCTCGATATCATCGCGGAGGAACAGGACGGCCGGCTTCGGGGCATCTGGCACTGTTTTAATGGCACCCCTGAGCAGGGAAGGCGAGCGCTGGATCTGGGCCTGTATCTAGGTATAGGAGGTGTGGTGACTTTCAAAAATGCCGGGGTGGACCGTGTGGTGGCAGACATGCCGCTCGACAGGCTGGTTCTGGAGACGGACGCTCCCTATTTGGCACCGGTCCCGAAGCGCGGAAAACGCAATGAACCCTCTTACATGAAGTACACTGCGCAAAAGCTGTCCGGGTTGTTCGATATTTCGCTCGCGGAAACAGATCGCATTACCACGGAAAATGCCCGGCGGATGTTTCGCGTTTCCTGAAGGTTTTATTGATCCGCAACACTATCCATTTACCGGAAATGTAATGTAATCGTCACACAGTTTGGCCAGGCTTCGCCGCAAATGGCTGGAAACGAGGATTGTGCCGCCATTGTTTTTATACTCATTCAGGATTTCCAGCGAAGCCTTCTTGCTTGTTTCGTCGAGTGCACGAAAAGGCTCATCCAGCAGGATAATTTCCGGTTGTGTGATGAGGCTGCAGGCCAACATCGTTTTTTGAAGCATTCCGCTGGAGTAGGTTCCGATGAGATTTTCCCGGCGCTCGTCAAAGTGCAGCCGCTCGAACAGATCCTCCATGCGGCGGGGCGATTCGTTTTCATCCCACTTCTTGCGTGCCCTGAGTGTCCATTCCATCAGCTCGTTGGCACTCAGATAGACAGGAAGATCGGTGGCATCGGTCACTATGCCGATGTATTTCAGGAATGCATGCGGTGAATCATAAATAGGTTTGCCATGCCACGTGATGGTGCCTTCGGTTGGAAATGCGGTTACAGAAAGAAGGCGCAGAAACGTCGTCTTCCCGGAACCGTTTGCCCCAATGAGACCGGTGGCCGTCCCCTGCCGGAACCGGTGATTCATGGAGGATATGATCATGGGCCCTGTCCCGTATCGCTTGGACAGATTCTCGATATTCAGGTAATCACTCATGAGAAATCACTTATGGTAACGATTTCGGATTATTTTGCAGGATGATATTGTTGGATAGTATTACAGCGCACGGTTTGTCAATCTGCCTCATGCATATCGTTTTTTAAAGGCGAATTCATTGCTTCGGGTCAACATCCAGGCAGATACGGCCGAAAAGGCCACATCAGCCAGGGTCCAGATCAAGACCGACTGCCAGCTTACCGCTTCCGCAAAAAGGGCTGCTGCCGATACGGTCAGAATGAGCGCAAGTGTCCAGCGCGTTTGCAGGAAAAAACGGGCGATCATCCAGTCGGATGGCGGCATCATCCACCAGTGAAACAGCGGAGGCGAAATGGCGGAGCCGGAAGCCGGCCAGGCAAGCATGTTCTTGGAGAGTACCCAGAAGACTAGCCAGCCGGCGTGCCAGGATTCAGGCGTGCCCAGCCAGATGAGCAGCCAGTAAGTAAAACTGAGAAGAGCGACGATCCGTCCCATCGGCCGCTTGCGGTCAAGCTGGATGGTCTGAGTCCAGACGGCCGCACGCCAGCGCGCCGGAACCCAGTAGATAGCGTCGTATGATGCCGGTTCACGCGATTCTTTTGTGCCTGTGGCGGGATTGGTGAACAGCTCGTCGTAGAAGGCGTCGCTTTGATAATAGAGGCAGTCGAACCTCCCGATTTCCCTGCTGATCCGGTAACCGGAGTATCCAAGAAACAGGACAAAGGGCAGCACTGCCAGATGAACCTGGGGGATCGCCGCTGCAGCTACCACACTCATCATACCAACAAAGGTGACCATAATCGTGCTCAGAAATGTGGGGAACATTCCGGCATCAACCGGGGTGCTCTTGCCAACCGAGTCGAGTGTCTGAAAAAGCAGGCGGCCAGCTTTGCCTTCATTCCATCGTTGTGACTGGTCCCCGATTGTCACAAAACGGTACAGCGCGTAGAGCATGATGGCCGTAAGTGCGATAATCCCCGTAGCGAAAAGGCGGGTTTTCCCGTTAAACTCCTGTGCGGGTGACACACTGTCGCCGAAAGCGATAATGGCCGCTGCTGCCAGTCCGTACAGCCACAAAGGCCGCAGTTTGACCAGGTGGTGGAGGAAAAGACGCCGCGGTGAGGGATTGAGCTGAAGAATAAGTGTCTTGTCTTTGTCCGGAAAGAGCAGGTGCGGGGTGATGAACGCCATGCAAGCGGCAAAAGCCATGGCCAGATAGCGGAAGAGCACGATGCGTTCATCCAGTCCCAGATCATGCGAGAGCCAGAGCAGCGCAGACAGCAGCACCAGTCCGGGAGCCATGGCCGTAACCCTTCGTCCGGGTGACGTATAGCGCTTTGGAATGGTTCGGTATGTCAGGGGTTTCATCATGGATGCCTTTTTCTGTCGGATTGAAGACGTGGCATTATAAATGATTACGGAATGTCCGCAGGATGATGCCGCTAAGCAGAGCCGGACATGCGGAATCCCAGTTTTTCAAGTACAGGATAGCGGTGTGCAGCCGATGCCATGAGCCCGATCTCCGGGAATTCATTCCTCAGCGGGGTATTCTGTCTCAGTTTCAAAAAACCGGGCCCTTTCTCATCAGCAGGCAGACCGATAAGGGTGCGGAGCGAGGCATCATAGGAAAAAACCGGATGCAGCAGTCGCAGGATATCGATCAGTGGCCGATCATCATCAGGCAGATGTTCGCGGCGTAGTTCCGAAACAGGAGTTTCAGGATCCGGAAAACCGAAAAAACGGTGCAGCTGGTCGCACATCATCTCCGTTGCTTTACGTTTTGCCTCCACCGAATAGCCTGCGATATGCGGAGTGGCAAGAAAAGCCTGCTCCGCAGTGGAATCAGAAAAAACTGGTTCGTTCTCCCAGACATCACAAATGAACATGCTCACATGCCCGTCACGCAGTGCAGCGCGAACCGCCATTTCATCAACCACACCTCCGCGTGACGCATTAACGACAATCCGTTTAGGTGCTGATCGTATTTTCTCCTCATTATACCAGTGCCAGGTTGCGTAGACACCCGATCGTTCCAGGGGCACATGATGGCTTATGATATCACAAGCAAGCACATCTTCCAGGGATGCAGATTTGAATCTGTCCTGCTCTTTTTCCCCGGTCCCGGAAATATGCTTTTCACTTTCCTCGCGCGGCGGATCAAACAGCCGGCAGGAGATCCCGATCCGTTCGAGCATGGCGGCGGTGGCAGAACCGGTGAATCCGGCGCCCACTATGCCTGCCGTCAGACTTGCGGGCGGAATTTTCATTTCATCACAGCATGACAGTACCGCAACTGCAACATATTCGGACACACTGCGTGCGTTGGAACCCTTGGCATCGGCGATATGAACCCCGCGATCCTTCAGAAACGGTTCATCCAGATGATCCCTTCCGGCCGAAGCTGTGCCCGCAAAGCGCACCCGGCTGTTCGGGGGGAGCGTGTCTGAATTCAGGGGATTTGTCGTGCGAACCAGAACTGCATCCGCCTGCATGATCTGTTCGCTGCTCCACCCGGGAAGGGGATCGTAGGTTACAAGCCGAATGGAAGGGTGAAGATACTTGTCAAGATGGTAATGGTGTTGGTCGGCCAGAACGGTTATCACGTCGGTAAATTCGGAATCAATAGTGTTTTGAATATCAGGAATGATGATGATGGGGACGGCGCGACTTCGGCGGATCGAGGATCTCCTTGAGCAGAATGCCGTCACGGAGTCTCTCTGGGTTCATAAGGATTGCCTTGACATTCTTTTTGCCCCTGGCATCAGAAACCATTACTTCCGGTGCTTCATCCAGTGTGGTATAAATCGGGTTGTCGCCTTCGGTAAGTTCACGGCTCATTTCGTCGGCCTGCGCCCCGATCTCGGTGCCCGATTCTTTTTTATAGGAAAAGGGGTTGGCCGATTCGACGCGTGCCGGACTGTGGATGGGTTCATGTGAGGGATGGCGGTAGCCGGAACCGGAATCTGTACCGGACCCTCTGACCCGACTGGTTTGTGCGGATTGATGCGTTGTTGTTTGCTGTTGCCTTGAAACAGCACTGTCACGTGTGCTTTCCGTTCGGGTACGCTCCGTTTTTGGTTCATCACCGGACAGCACCCGTTCCATTCCCTCAAAAAAGTCCTCCCATGTTTGCTCACCGCGCGCTTCCTGCTGACCCGAAGCCGAACGCTGCGACCCTTCCGGGCGGGCGGACTCAAGCTCGCGGCTCTGTCTTCCCTCCCACGGATCATCTGCTGCTTCCGCATGTTCCGGCGCCTCGGGTTTGGCCTTCATGCTGTTTAGCACCCTCTTGATCAGAGGGTAGAAAATGAAGAGCAGGATCAGAAGCTGAAATAAATTGAATTCCATCTGTCGGTTGCCATTAAGTATATTCTGTCCGATAATACAGCAAGATATCATTTTTTTGCAGAAAAAATCACATTTAACCAATGAAATCTCACAATATTGTTTCCCTGATCCGGAAAAAAAGGGACGGGGAATCCCTTGATTCGGAAGAAATCCGGTTTCTCATTCAGCTGTACAGCAGAGATGCGATGCCCGACTACCAGATGAGCGCTTTTTTGATGGCGGCCTTCCTGAACGGTCTGAATGATGATGAGTCGGCATCGCTGACCCGCGAGATGCTTCATTCCGGTACGGTGTTGGATCTCTCCATGGTGCCGGGTGTTAAGGTGGACAAGCATTCGACCGGCGGTGTAGGCGACAAGACCTCGCTGATCCTGGCACCGATTGTTGCCGCATGCGGTGTGCCGGTGCCGATGATATCGGGCCGGGGTCTGGCTCATTCGGGAGGGACCCTCGACAAGCTTGAATCTATTCCGGGGTTCAATGTGAACCTGGATCTGAAACGCTATGTAGAAGTGCTGAAAGAGCACAAATTGGTGCTTATCGGACAGACCGAGGAGATCGCCCCGGCGGATAAGCGTATGTATGCCCTGCGCGATGTGACGGCCACGGTCGAATCCATTCCTCTGATCGCCGGCAGCATCATGAGCAAAAAACTGGCCGAGGGGATTGATGCGCTTGTTCTGGATGTGAAATTCGGCAACGGCGCCTTCATGAAGACCCGGGAGGATGCGCTTCGTCTGGCACAGCGGCTGGTGTCGATCGGAGAGGAGTTCGGCAAGCGCACTGTTGCCTATCTTACGGGCATGGATCAGCCATTGGGCAACAAGATAGGCAACTGGCTGGAGGTGTACGAGAGTATCGAATGCCTGAATGGAGGCGGACCAAAAGACCTGCTGGAGGTTACGCATCTTCTCGCCGGTACCATGATCTGGCTGGGCGGTGAGGCCGGAACGGTGGAGGAAGGGATCGAACGCAGCAAGACTGCGGTCCACGATGGCAGCGCCATGCAGAAATTGCGCGACATTGTCACCGGTCAGGACGGTTCAACCGAATATCTGGATCAACCGGATGACTATCCGGCTGCCTCACACAGTTTTGAAGTAGCCGCCGGAAAAGACGGATATATTTCAGCAATGGATTCCTACATCATTGGCATGGCAGGTGTGGAGCTGGGAGCAGGCCGCAAGTCGAAAGAAGACACCATTGATCCGGCAGCCGGCATCATCCTTGAAAAAAAGATTGGTGATTCGGTGAAACGGGGTGAAACAATCGCCAGGTGCTTCACGAATAAGGAGGGAGAAACGGACAGTGTCCGGCAGATGCTGCAGGAGGCCGTTACCTTCGGTTCTTCCCGACCGGAGATACCGGCCCTGATCACCGATACCGTAACACGTGACGGTGTGAGACCCTGGAGCTGATCTCCCGGACTTGCCCGGTTACTATCCAACAAAAAAACCGGAGAAGTTATGTGGAGAAGATTTGTACGTGCCATAAAATCCCTTTTTGGCGGGGTGGTCGGCTCAATGGAAGACCCGAAGCGGATTCTTGAGCAGAACATTCGCGATCTGAATGATCAGGTCCCGAGGATGAATGAAAACATTGCCACGGTCAAAGCCAATGTGATGCTCCTTCAGAAAGAGGTGCGCCGGTATGAGGCGAATGTACAGGATCTGTCGGCCCGCATTCAATCCGCTATCCGGGCCGAGCGCGACGATATCGCCGAGAATTATGCACTTCAGCTTCAGCGTGCCAGGGAAAACCTGGAGACCACGCGTCAGCATCTGAAGCAGGCGCAAATCGCCTATGACAAAGCGCTGCAGGTCAAGAAAACATTCATGCGTGAGAAGGATCGCAAGATCCGCGAGGCCCGTGATGCCATGCGCGAAAGCGAACGTTCGGCCTGGCAGGCAAAAGTTGCCGATACGCTGGAGCAATTCGAGATCGGAGGTGTGGATGCCACTCATGATGAGATGATTGCACGCATCAAGGAGGATACGGCCAGAAACGAAGCCCGAATGGAACTGGCACTCGACAGCGTCGACAGCAAATCCCTTGAATTGGAATACGATGCTGAAAAACTCAAGGCAGCCGAAATCGTCAATCAGTTCAAGAAAAAGATGAAGGGTACGCCTGCACTTACCGAGGGGAAGAATCCTGATGAAGTCGTAATTGATCGCAACGAACCGAATATCAGATCCCAAAGCACCGTTCATGTGAATAAAACCAATCATGTCTGACCACCACTCCATAAACTTCTCCCGGGAGGCATTTCTGCATCCGGTCAATTTGGGCTTTCTTCTGACCGTCAGTTTCCTGGCGTTTTTGTATTCAGGAATACCCTGGATGCCCACGATCCTTTTTTCGATCGGGCTGGGTCTGGAATTGCTCTATCTCGGTACGGTGCCGCACAAGCCGTGGTTCAGGCGCCATATCGTCTCCAGGAGAAACGAGGAGCTGCGCCGGTCGGGCCGGACGGAAAAAGACCAGTTTGACCAGCTTGAAATGGTCAGTCAGAAGCGATTTCTGGCGTTTCGATCCATATATGACAAAATCCTGGCCAATTTCGATCGGCTTCCGGACTCATCCCGGCCGCTTACCGGTCAGCTGACCAAACGACTGGATCAGATGAAGAGTGAATATCTGGCGCATCTCATGCTCCAGGAGCGATACCGGGAGTACCTTGATCATGCGTCATCCGAATCCCTCACAATTGAAATCCGCACCCTGAAAAATGAGATGGCGTCGGTTGCATCCGAACGGCTGCTTGAGGTGAAGCGGCGCAGGCTTCAGATTCTTGAGAAACGCCTGAACCGGCATCATGTCGCCGCCGAGAAAGCTGAGATATGCCGCTCACAACAGGAGACAATGGAAGACGCCATTCGTTACGTGTACGAGAAAACGATCACCATGTCTCATCCGGGTGAGCTCGACGGACATTTGGACCGGCTCATCAGCGAACTTGAAGAGACATCTGCGATCATACAGGATATTGACGATGATATTCCACCGACGTATACTGTCCTGAGCCAATTGGATGGTCAAGCGGATGACACACACGAGCCGTATGCCATTCGCTGACAGTACATGACAAGACAAGGCTAGCGCCGGTCAATGTCAAAAAAATGCGGGAATATCATGAATTATCAGCCGGTAACGCTTCTGGTGGATATTAAGGATCGTATTGCAACAGTACGTATCAACCGACCGGAAAAACGCAACGCACTGAATGCACAGGTGCTCAATGAACTCCAGGAATTGTTTGAATCGCTCCAGGAGGATGATGGCGTCGGTGGTGTTGTGCTAACCGGTGCCGGACAAAAGGCCTTTGCTGCCGGAGCCGACATCGCGGAACTGCATAATCTGAGAGTTAAAAGCGGGGAGCGGGTCTCCGGAAAAGGGCAGGCCGTTTTTTCGCAGATTGAGACATCAGGAAAACCGGTGATTGCCGCGGTCGAGGGATATGCGCTGGGTGGCGGCTGTGAGCTGGCACTGGCATGCCATCTGCGTGTTGCCTCAGAGATGGCTTGTTTCGGCCTGCCTGAGCTTGGACTCGGATTGATGCCCGGTTACGGAGGAACCCAGCGGCTTCCAAGGCTGATCGGCAAGGGCAGGGCGCTTGAACTTATACTGGACGGGAATCCGGTAGATGCCGCCAGGGCATATGAAATGGGGCTCGTCAACAAAGTGGTGGCGGAGGGAAAAACGGTTGAAGAATCACGGGAGTGGCTGAAACGTATCATTGTAAAAGCACCCATTGCCATCAGCATGGCAATTAAGTCAATTCATTCAGCTTATCCCAATAGGGCTCAGGGCTTTCAGGATGAATCTCAGCTGTTCGGATATCTGTGCGGGACCGATGATGCCAGGGTAGGCACCGCTGCTTTTCTGGAAAAACGAAAACCCGAGTTTCATAACAGATAAAGCTGTATTTTTAAAGACAAAACGTTTGATAATCGACGGGCTTGCAGAATTCAGGTCTAAATTACAGGCTAATATAAAAGAAGCAGACTTACTTTGGATACATCTTCGTCATCACAGGAACCGCTGCCTGAACCGGGAGTTGCGGTATGAATGAGTGGCTTCTGATCGCATTTGTTATTCTGCTGAGTGCTTTTTTTGCAGGATCGGAAATCGGTTATGTTTCCGCCAACCGGCTTAAGCTTGAAATCCGGGCCAGAAAAAATACCATGCGCTCAAAAGCGCTCTCCCACTTTCTGAAGGACCCGGAGGCGTTTCTTTCCACCACGCTGATTGGAAACAATGTGGCGAATGTTCTCTATGCCACTCTGATGGCACTGTTTCTGATCCAGCCGCTCTCCTCCCTCTATTTCTCCGTTTTTGATGTCTATCCCTCGGACCTGGTTGTCCTTCTTATTCAAACGGTCGTTGCCTCACTGATCATCATGATCTTCGGTGAGGTTATACCTAAAGTGGTATTCCGCATCAATTCGGAGGCGCTGATGTTCAATCTGGCGGCCATTCACCGGGTGTTGAATATCCTTTTTTATCCGTTCATCCGGATCGCCAACGGGGTAGCCGGCCATCTTATTCGAATGATCATCCCTGAGTCGGAATCATCGGTGCAGATTTATCGCCGTCAGGATATTGAAATGCTGCTTCGCGAACTCGGTGACAGCGAGGAATCGGATATCGACCGGGATGATTCGGAACTGCTGACCAATGTGCTCCAGCTTTCCAATAAAAGGGTCCGGGAGTCGATGATTCCGCGTACGGAAATCGTTGCTGTCGAGAAGAATGCCGGTCTGCAGGAGGCGCTTCAGAAATTCGTATCATCAGGCTTCTCAAAGCTCCCGGTGTACGATCAGAGCATTGACAACGTAATTGGTGTCATATTTGCCTATGATCTGTTTAAAAAGCCAAAGATGCTGAATGAGATCATTCGACCTGTCAAGCACATCCCATCAAGCCAGAAATCCAAGGACCTGCTTTCGGAATTTCAGAAACTCAATATTTCCCTGGCTATTGTGATTGATGAATACGGTGGAACGGCCGGCCTGGTTACAACGGAGGACTTGCTGGAGGAGGTGGTCGGGGATATCCAGGATGAATACGATATGGAGGATATGGTGATGAAGAAGCTCTCTCACAATACCTTCATTCTAAGCGGTGATGTGCCACTGCAGGAGCTTTCAGAGCGATTTCCGTCGACCAGGATGCCTGCACGCAGCCAGAATTTTGAAACGGTGGCAGGTTATATCATCCATGAGATCGGAAGGATTCCCAAAGTAAATGAGGAGATCCAGATTGCGAGTCACAAATTCATCATCAGCAAGGCGCGGCAGTCACGAATCGAGACGGTGAAGCTGATTGTGATGTAAGGATTGGCGCATATTGTGTGATAATGTTTGACCCATGTCCAGGTTAGCCGATGCCAGGTTAGCCGATGGTGGTTTTATGATCGGCCCATTCTATCTCAAACCGACGGTCTGACTGAAAACGCTCAGCCGATCTCACCCATTGATCATCCTGATAGATGCGCGTATAACCCTTTTTTAAAAGTGCATTGGGATCCGTCGCAAGAAGCCGGTGATGCAGGGCATTCCAGTCTGATTTCCTTTGCATGAGGTATCTGGCTGCGAGGCTTGATAAGGAATCAGCCAGCCTCCGGGTGCGGTCCCTGTTTTGCTGCAGTTTCTGCTGCAGAATACCAGCCATTTGTTTTTCCTGCCATGCTATGGTTTCGGATTGGCGGGAAATCCGCTGCTTCACTTTATGAAGTGCGTAATTATCGAGAAAACGTGAAACGGTTTCTTTCCGGTGGTGGAGTATTTCCAGAAGGCGTTTTTCAATTGTGAGCTGGATGTCGCTGATTTTCATCTGGAGATCGTTTTGGTCAGGGACTGCAATGACAATCGCCTGTGTCGGTGTTGCCGCACGTGCATCAGCCACAAAATCGGATATGCTGAAATCTGTTTCATGTCCGACCGCGCTGATGACCGGAATGCGGCATTCTGCGATAGCCCGCGCCACGATCTCTTCGTTGAAAGCCCACAGGTCTTCAAGTGACCCGCCTCCCCGTCCGACAATCAGCACATCCACATCCTCTCGCTCTGAAAAATAGCGAATGCCTTCCGATATTTCGGGAGCAGCTTGCTGTCCCTGCACAGCAGCATGGTAAAGCCTCACCTCGCAGGCCGGATACCGTTTTTCAAGTGTATGCCGCATATCCTGAAACGCGGCCCCTGTTGCGGAGGTCACAACGCCGATCACTTCCGGATACCGGGGCAGCGCACGCTTGCGCTTCTCATCAAACAATCCCTCAGCCTGCAGTTTTTTCTTGAGCTGCTCAAAGGCCAGTTGCAGTGCTCCGAGTCCGGCCGCCTGGATCGACCGGGCGATCAGCTGATAGCGGCCGTGGGGTGCATAGACCTGGAGAGATCCACTCACGATCACTTCATCGCCGTGATTTGGCGGGCTGTCGAGTTGCTGCCGCAGTGAGTTCCACATCACACATGAAAGCTGTGCACCGGTATCTTTCAGAGTGAAGTAGAGGTGGCCGTTGCGGCTGGTCTGAGGTTGACTCACCTCGCCGCGGACACTAACCCACTCAAATTGCTCCTCAAGCATCAGTTTGATTTCATCGGTCAGACTGCTGACGGTTAGCACCTGTTCCGGTTCAATCTGAAATTGTTGCATATAAAAGATTTGATTTACTGAACGTTTATCTTTTCCTTTTCGAAATATAATGAATTCAGAAACAGGTCCTTTTGAATTGTCTGCTACTTTGAATTAGTGTCTTCAACCACTTCTGTCCAAAACGATTGTTTTAAAAAAAAACAGCCAGTGTGAGACCGGTAACCCGGACTTTTTTATTTTTTAGGATACCTCAAACATCCTAAACCCACACTGGCTATGACAAATGTA
>SLKA01000053.1 GCA_007134845.1 Balneolales bacterium | reverse complement strand
GACGAAAAGTCATAATTGTGCTCAGTACAGTAATGCTTGTCTAATGCCTCTTGGAGTGTCGGTGTCTACAGGCAACCCCGGATCAAACAACGGTCAGGTTTCATTGGGAGCTACTGTTAGCCAGAATATAAGATTTGTGTAAATCACCGTTGTTGTGCATACTTTACAGATTAGTTCATTTGCTATTATTTCGCTCATTGATGCCACCTTGGAAACAATCGTAGCATACCTCATGATTATTTTTTTATTGCAACGAAGAAGACGATGTTGCGAGATTCCGTGGTGGTAAATATCCGGCATGTCAATGAAATTATAAAATCAGAATATTGTAATTCTGGCTGATGAATAAAGAAACGGCCGGTGTACATTCTGGACATTGAGCAGGTGAACGACAAATATGTCTGTGATTATTGAAATAAATATGTCTATGCAACGTGACCAATGCAAAATAAACAGAGCCTTGCTCTTTTGTTTCTTCATACTGATCCCCGCGGGGCTGGCAGCCCAGGAAGCTGACCTGGAAACAGGTTGGAAAGCAGACCCGTATGTAGTAAAAGACTATGAAGAAGCGCGTCCGGGGTTTATTTGGAGGGAAACAGAGGTTCCGGATTATACCCTGCCTGATCCGTTGCTCCGGGAGGATGGCGGAAAAGTGGAAAATATTGTGCAGTGGCAGGAACAACGCAAGGTGTTGCTGGATATGCTTCGCAGCAAAATGTATGGACGAAGCCCGGGGCTGCCCGAAGAACTGAAGTTCCATGTAACCCGGGAATTGCGAACAGCTATGGACGGTGAGGCCACTCTTCGGCGTATTTCCATAGAGAGCAGAAATCTGGGAAAACAGCATGATTTCGAATTGATACTCTTCTTACCCAACGAAGTGAAAAAGCCGGTTCCGGTTTTTCTGTTGATGAATAACCGTCCCGAGGATAACACGGATCCCACCAGAGAAGACAAATCAGATTTCTGGCCGGCTGAAGAGGTGATTGCGAGAGGCTATGGGGTTGCAGCCATTCAAAACAGCAGTCTTGCTCCTGACGATACGGAGCTGTTTGTGGAAGGGATTATTGGGTTGTTTAAGGGCGATGCCGCAAACGATCACAGCGCGGATGCCTGGGGAGCCATATCTGCCTGGTCTTGGGGAGCCATGCGCGTCATGGATTATTTTGAAACGGATGATGACGTTGACGAATCGCGAATTGTCCTTCTTGGTCACTCGAGGGGTGGCAAGGCATCGCTCTGGGCAGGTGCTCAGGACGAGCGCTTCGCACTAGTGATATCCAATCAGTCAGGTAGCGGCGGGGCGGCACTGAGCCGGCGGCGATTCGGGGAGGATATCACAGCTCTGAACAGGTTTACTCACTGGTTTAACAATCATTTTAAAAAGTACAATGAACAAGAAGATCAGATACCGTTTGACCAGCACTTTTTGATTTCACTGATTGCTCCCCGGGCAGTTTACATAGGCAGTGCCGACAAGGATCTGTGGGCGGATCCGCGTGGTGAATATCTAAGCCTGGTGCATGCATCACCGGTTTTTTCACTTTGGAACCATACACCCATGAGCCCGAACCGGATGCCTGCACTGAACACACAGGTTATAAACGGACCAAGGGCTTATCATGTCCGGTCCGGAAGACATAATCTGACACTTTCCGACTGGAACCACTATATGAATTTTGCCGATACACTTTGGCCAACCCGGAACAGATGAAAGATATTTGGATTTGCGCAATCAAATTAAAAACTCCCAGCTGAAATGATTGCTTACTGTCTTGTAGCCATTCTATAACGCTATTTAACATTTTTAAAAAAACTTTATAGTGTGAAAAAGTATATCAAAATGGCAATATCTTAGAGATAACTTGGTTAACGGTCCACGACAAATACTCTTCTAGAAAAGGCAAATACACTTCTAGAGTAATTGAGTAATACATAACAAAACCAAGTAACAAGTAAAGAGGATTTTATGAAATTACAGTCCATTGCCACCGGAATCATTGCATTTGCGTTTGCATTCTTTGCCATTCCAGCACAAGCGCAGTTTGAAATGCCGCCTCAGGAAGCACCACCGCAGATTGAGGTATCGGATGATGAGCTGGAACTGTTCATTGACGCATCGATGAATGCTCAGACCGTTCAGGCAGAGTCACAGCAGGAGATGATTGCAATTGTTGATGAAGAAGGCATTGAAGTCAGCACTTACAATGAAATCATGCAGGCACAACAGATGGGCCAGTCTGTGGAGGAACTTGAAATATCTGCAGAGGATGTGGAAAAATTCGAAAGTGCGCATGAGCAGATTCAGGAAATCGAAGAGAGGATGGAAAGACAGCTGGCGCAGGCCGTTGAAAACGAGGGAATGGAAATGGAACGTTTCCAGGAAATCAACATGGCCATCCAGCAGGATCCTGAATTGCAGCAGCGTGCGCAACAAAAGATTCAGGAAGCCCAAATGCAACAACAGCCTCAACCTCAGGGATACTAATCCGATATTTATCGGAGTAACTTCCAATTTGATAATGGCTTTTCCTTCACGGGGCAGGCCATTTTTTTTAAAAGGTGGTTAGTTAAATCAAAATTTTTAGAGAAACGGAACTTCTACATGTGTTAATAAAAATGGAGAGGTTTCGGAAAAAACGAAGTTCAGTTCGGCCCGTGATGCAGCTTCCCCTCAAGAATATCTACGAATGCCACTCTGCTGCTTTTACGCCGGAGCGTATGAAGGGATGCAAACCGTATCACACTAATAATGGAGGTACCAGACAACTCATATTCGGCCGCAATTTTCTTGAGATCAACATCTCTGTGGAGCTTTTCGGATTTGCCAAATTCTTCTTTCCAAAGCCGAAGACGTTGATCCGGTCCGGATAGGGGAAAATGAACAGCCAGTTGAAATTTTTCAAGGAATGCATTACCCAATTTGTTTTTGGAATCGGCGGCCAGTATGATAAGTCCGTCATGGTGTTCCATAAGCTGCGCGAGACAAGAGGCAGCATGACTTGCAGGGAGGTCACGGACTTCGTGAGATGAAGTGCGCTTTCCGAACAGGGCGTCAGCCTCATCAAAAAACAGGACAATGTCCTGGCTTGCAGCACGCTCGAATATTCGTGACAGGTTTTTCTCCGTCTCGCCGATATAAGCAGAAACAATAGCCGAGAGATCGATCCGGTATACGTCAACCCCTGCTTTCTTGCCCAAAAGTGCAGCTGCCAGTGGTTTTCCGGTACCCGGCGGACCGTGGAACAGCACATTGAGTCCGGGACGGAGATGCGGGACCATTGAAAGTATCAGCAGGAACCGTTCTTCAACACCGAGGCCGTTGTCCTTTACAAACCGGGCATACGCTGAACTGCTTCTCTTCAGAGAGGGAGGTTTAATCCGTGTTTCGATGATCTCAGAAAGCCAGTTCAGTTCGGTGTCAAGATCAGCGGCATTTTATCTGATGATGTCATTTTTCATGAGCGATACCTCGTGTTTGGATGAAACGGGTTTCATAAAAGATGCAACTAACAAAGCACGAAGAATGAAAGCTGTCCGGTATGGTACAGGTGGAAAGAAATGCCGGATCAGCTTTTCTGCTGATTATGCGTGATTCTGATGATGATAAATTCTGAAGGGCGAATGGCGGCAACACCCATCTCAATGATTACGCGGCCCTGATCAAGATCCTGGGTTGACATGGTTTCGCCCAGACCCACCTTGACAAAAAAAGCTTCGGACTGCGCGTTTCCTGCCAAGGCTCCGGCATGCCACAGTTCCATCAGAAACTGCTCGATCATGATGCGGACGCGCAGCCAGACCCTGTTGTTGTTGGGTTCATTGACGACAAACCGGGTTGCATTCCGTATGGACTCTTCCACGTACATCATCAGTCGCCGTACCGATATGTAGCGCCATTCCTTGTCATTGCCAGCGAGGGTTCGTGCGCCCCAAACCAGGGTGCCTCTGCCGTGAAATAACCGGATGGCATTGATGGATTTACCCTCGGCGGCATCGACATTCAAATGAGCCTGCATAACACCGGTAATGGTTGAGAGAGGCTCCAGTACAGCATTCAGGATTACGTTGGCTGGAGCTTTCCAGACTCCACGGTTACGGTCAACTTTCACGTAGATGCCTGTAACGGCTCCGGATGGAGGAATCACTACATAACTTCTTCGCATGGTGGCAAGCAGTGAGCGGAAAATCTGGGGATGGCTTTCCTCGAGTTCAGTCAGATTCTTGATATTATCGTAACTGACTGTACTGTCAGGTGCATTGCCGCGGATTTCATGCCGTATGCCGGAACGAAACCTGTCTGCTTCATAACTGAATGTGGTGCGCAAGAATGGGAAATAAGCTGCTCCATATTCAAGGTGGGTTTTTCCCAGCGCCTGCCGGAATTGGCTCAGACTTGTGTTACTGTTGAATTTGTCAATGATAGTAAATCGATTTTTACGCCTTTTGCACTGGGCAAGTGCTTCCTTCACCACCGTGCCGTATTCCTGAACCGAACCCAGCGAGATCGCGTCAGGAAATGCGATCAGTGTGGGTTCATCGATCTTTTCAACAGCACGTAATCCACCGAGCAGCCCGGTACCTTCATGCACATCTCCCGTTTGAATGGCATTCTGATAGCCGCCGACTGAAATAACGTAGCAGGGACCACCGCCGTTGCTGAAATAGAGCTGCAGGCTGTAGAAAAGGTTGTAGCTGGATGGGATATCAGAGCGGATCTTAGAGCTGAACTGCCTGTTAGTAAGTTCGGAACGGCTGTTGAATGTGTCGGTGATAGTAAAATCAAATGGTTCCGGCATCGGTCCGCCGAAGATCTCTCTGAACTCCCGAAAGGAAGAAATTCGTACCGGTTGCATCTGCAAAGGCATGCCATCCCCATGTCTGTCGGCCTTTTCCGTATACCCGATAAAAGCCGGCATAGCGGTTTCCACACCTGCTACGGATAGCCGAAGAGTAGAGATTTCATGGACGTAGACGCCCGGTTTCTTACTGTGCATGATAAACCATGATAATAATATATGGACCATTATAAGGTTTCATTCATAAATGATTTCTTAAATTTTGTTAATGTACCGCCATGCAAGGTCACAGCTGTCCAAAACGTTTCAAGATATTCAAATTCTCTATGATTAGGTACATTTAGGACAGATTATTCGTCTTTTCCAAAATCAATCCCCCCAATGAAACAATGTTATTTGTCCGGAT
>SLKA01000094.1 GCA_007134845.1 Balneolales bacterium | reverse complement strand
CGTCAACCGGCTCAAAATCATTGTAGGGATCGGCCTCGCGCGAGGTATAATTCCCCAGGCGATGCAGTTCGGGTGCACCCGTATCCCAGTAGGGTATGCCATCACTGGATGTATTTTCGATATAGAAATCACACGTAGCCTGGGCTGCTTTGAGCATCATTTCTTCGATCTGTTTGCGCCCTCCAAACGGTTGCAGTTCCCAGTCGTCTACAGTATCCAGAAATTCCAGAAGCTCGGGATAACCCGCCATCGCCCATGAAAGGCCCCGTGTCCATGTCGAGAACGGGGAATATCCCTGCTGGGAGTTCGGACAGCGGAAATTTCCATCATTGGTATTGAAAACTGCTTCATGTGCCGTACGACCGAGCAGGTCGTAGGCATCCCGTCCTTCGCCGTAATAAATATTGTATTTCGCAGTTGACCGGGCATGATCCACCAGACGCCCCAGCAACGAGATCACCTCATCATGCTCGCCCTGAAGCACATGCCCAAGCTGGTGGCTCAATGCTAGTGCCCGAAGTGTCCTCACGGTATCAACAAACAGCGAATGGGGACCGTTGAATGAGTAAATGAATCCTCCCCCGTCTGCGGTTCGAGTCCACCGGCTGGCCTGAACGGCACCGGTATTTTTTAGTGCCAGCTCGTAAAAGTTACGCTCCCACTCATTGTCACCAATCCGGCCCTCACGATGTAGCCGCCACAATGCCCCATACGTGCTGACATTGTTGAAGCCGTGATCATGAACCCCGGTGTGAGTGATGTGAGGTGCCATCAGCTCAAGTGTGGCCTTGCGCCCGAGCTCCAGAAATTCCTTTTCCCCGGTGACATCAAACTGGATGATCTCCGAGCCGAATTGAAAACCCTGGGTCCACTCAGTCCAGCCTCGTGTGGTATATTTGCCACTGACTGTAAAAACCGGTGACCCGGCCGATGTGTCGTATTCTTTTCGAATGCGATTAATTTTACGGGCGGAGTGTTCCCAGAAACGTTCAAGCGAAGCCTTCAGTGATTCTGCTGTTAGATTTTGGTCAATTACCATAATGCACTGTCATTGAGAATTTACTAACTATGGAGTCGGGAAATGTGGTATTGATTATCGGAAATCTTGCTCATCATCCCTCTTTTAACTTCTCCAGCGTGACCCACTTGCGCTCTTTCCACGCTTCAAGACCAGCTTCCGCAAGCTGGACTCCCTTGGCCGCCTCCAGCAAATCCCAACGAAACGGTTGATTTTCGAAGAGGTTGCGCAAGTATAGCTCCCACTGAATTTTAAAGGCATTGTCGTATTCGGTGGTTGAAGGCACCGGGATCCAGTCATCATGGAAGCGGTGCGGATTGTCCATATCCGGATTCCAGGTCGGACGCGGTGTGGCTGAATAGGGCTGAATCCAGGCTTGTCGCAGACCGGCAACGGCGGATCCTTTAGTTCCATCCACCTGGAAGGTAACCAGGTCGTCCTTGCGTACCCGTGTTATCCAGGAAGAGTTGAACTGAGCAACGACTCCATCAGCAAGCTCGAAAATGGCATAGGCGGCATCATCGGCTGTCGCTTTGTAGGGAGTGCCATCGGCTTCGTACCGTTCCGGTATGTGCGTCGCCCCGAGGCATGCCACCGATTTTACCTCACCGAATATATTATCGAGCACATACCGCCAATGGCAGAACATATCAAGGATGATTCCACCCCCGTCTTCCTCACGGTAGTTCCATGATGGTCGCTGTGCGGGTATCGAATCGCCTTCGAATACCCAGTAGCCGAAATCGGCCTTCACAGAAAGTATTTTACCAAAAAATCCCTGATCTCTTAGCTGAGCAAGCTTCATCAACCCGGGCAGCCACAGTTTGTCCTGAACCACACCGTGCTTTATGCCGGCCTTTTGGGCATGGGTGTTGAGTTCAAGAGCATCAGCTGTGTTGAGTGCCGTGGGCTTTTCACAATAGATGTGCTTTCCGGCGGCGATGGCTTTTTTGACATTTTTGTAGCGATGCTCTGTTGTCAATGCGTCAAAATATACTGTGTATTTTTTATCCGCTAGCAGAGAGTCCAGGTCCGTACTCCAGTCGGCAATGCCGGTTTGTGCAGAGAGTTCCTCGAGCTTGGCAGCGTTGCGACCGACAAGGATCGGTTTCGGCATGATTACTTCATCATCAGCAATCCTGACACCGCCTTGTTCCATGATGGGCAGTATAGACCGAAGCAAATGCTGGTTTTTTCCCATGCGTCCGGTCACACCATTCATTATGATGCCGACCGTATGTGTCTTTTTAATTTGTGCCATGTAATACTGTTTGTTTGGGTAATATTTATGATGCTATGATACAAATAATGTAAAAATCCGTCATCTTTTATTACTTCTTTTTTTGCGCTGATTTTTTCCTGAGAATCAATGCAGGAATTCCCTGCAACTTTTCAGGATCCGACAAACTCAGCCGAGATTGCGTTTCACCCGGAAATGTCAGGTTTGTCAGTGCACTGCGGCCAGGCGCCATCGGGCAGCCCGGGCGCCTCTACACCAGCTTTTGGAAGCGTTCCTTCCAATTCCTGGCGCCAATGCGCCACATCACCGGCCGGACCATAGCAATAGATCATTTTCATTGGCTGGTCGCCGGTATTGGTCAGCTGGTGAAAAACACCGGAAGGAATATAGACGGCCTGTCCCGACTTAATCGCCGAACGTTCTTCTCCCAGACACATTTCGCCATCACCTTCCAGGATGAAATAAATCTCCTCCTGCTCCTGATTGTGCCAGGGAACCTGTCCGCCGTTCGGATCCAAAACCACAAGACCCATTGAAAAGTTACCGGCTTGTATCGGTGAAGCACCACCGACAAGGTTTCGTGTGTGACGCCGCGCTGGAAACCGGCGACCATCCATTTTCTCCAAATCTGCGATAATCATAGTGTCACTGCTTTTTGTTTCAGATTAGTTAAAAACCAACACCATTCCTTGTAACTGGTTCGTTTTATTGCTTATAAAACTATAATATCATAAAATTCATGCCGGGTATCATTCCTCTTCATTCCCGGGCCATCCTGCTCCACAGTTTTTAATATAATGTTTTTTTTATAAACTTAAACGGTAACTATTACCTGGTTAAAACTCGGACTGACAAGCTGATAATTCTTATGGAATTAAATGGGGCGGCATGTAATCAGCAGATACCATATCCAGGCCGTATCCATGACTGTTTTCCGGAAGTCCAGCCGTACAAGGTTCCTGCATGATGTCCAGAATGCATCGTGTCCATACTGTCATGCTTTGCAATACCGATGGCAAAGGCCATATTTTCAGAATCGCCGGTGAATGAAAACCCCAGAATTTGTAACGAATCAAAATCGGCGAGAAAATCAAATCATCCGGTGTTCCATTTCCTGTCAGATCATCACATTCTGACGGTATCTCCCGAAACTGATTTCCATCCGCACTCTGGCTTTGAACCAGGAACAACCGATAACGGCAATGATCTATCGCGCCATCCAGCCACCGTCAACGGTCAATATATGTCCGTTCACATAATCCGAGGCTTTGGATGAGAGAAATACCACCGCTCCGCCAACATCCTCCGGATCACCCCAGCGACCGGCGGGAATACGCGCTGAAATTTCCGCAAACCGGACTTTGTTATCTTGAAGTGCCTGCGTGTTGTCTGTTTTAAAATATCCGGGTGCTATGCCATTAACCTGGATATTTGAAGCAGCCCATTCATTGGCCAGTGCTTTTGTAAGTCCTGCAACGGCGTGTTTTGATGCGGCATAGGAAGGAACTGTTATTCCACCCGAAAACGATAGCAGCGACGCCGTATTAATTATCTTCCCCTGTTTTCGGTCAACCATCATCTTTCCAAAATGACGGCACAAATAGAACATGGAGTTCAGATTTGTCTGTAGCACTCTGTTCCAGGCCTCGTCGGGGTAATCAACAGCGGGATAACGCTCAATAGTACCGGCATTATTCACCAGTATATCTATTTCCTTTGCGGCAGAGATCGTATCCCGGGCCAATCCGGCAACTCCCTCAGTTGTTGTGAGATCACCATACACCGACCAGCTTTCCCGGCCTTTTGCGTTAATTATTTCACATGTTTCGTCGGCGCTTCCCGGCCGGGAGCCGGCACACGCAACATCGGCTCCGGCTTCGGCAAGAGCAATTGCCATAGCCCGGCCCAAACCGCGGCTGGCTCCTGTTACTAATGCTTTTTTGCCTTTTAATGAAAACAGTTCGGATATCATGGTATGTCCATCAATGGGGTTAACAAGTTGATTACGTCGGGGAATGGATGTGTGCGGGTATCGGGATCAGCCATCCTGGAACATTTATCTGCGACACATCCTGCCACCGGCAGAAATTATTTAAGAGTATCAAGCGGGACCGGATCCATATCCGAAAAACTCTGGTTTTCTCCAGCCATTGCCCAAACAAATGAGTAATTGGAGGTTCCCGCACCGGAATGAATGGACCAGGGAGGCGAGATTATGGCCTGGTGGTTTGCAACCAGCAAGTGTCTGGTTTCGTCACTTTCACCCATGAAGTGCCACACCCTCTCGGTTTCGGGGAGATCGAAGTAAAAATACGCTTCCATTCTTCTGTCATGTAAATGGGGGGGCATGGTATTCCATATGCTGCCAACTTTCAATTCGGTAAATCCCATTACAAGCTGACAGCTATTAATACCGTCCGGATGAATGAATTTATAAATAGTACGTTCATTGGCTTTATCTTTTGAGCCCAGGGACTGTGGTTCGGCCTCTGACCTGCTCATTTTCCGCACCGGGTATTCGGCATGAGCTGGTGCAGAACAGAAATAGAACCGTGCCGGCTCCCTATCTCTACTCATAAACTCAACGGAGGTTGCACCCCGTCCAATGTACAAAAAATCCTTCTTTTTCATCGGATAGTCTTCCCCGTCAACCACTATCTTTCCCTCACCCGAAATGAGTATAATTCCTATCTCTCTTCTTTCAAGAAAATAATCGGATTTAAGAGCTGCTTCCGCTTTCAACATCAGTTTATTACCCATGGGAACCGCACCGCCAATTATGAGCCGGTCATAGTGCGAATACACCATTCTCAAATCACCCTCCTGCATCAGATCTTCAAGCAGAAAATGGTCTCTTAAGCCGTTAGTATCCATTTTCATTGTCTCTTCCCTGCCTACAGCATGTTTGATAATCATATTATACAAATTAATACACAACTGTCGCAGTTGATAGGAATGAATGATGAAAATGATATAAGTTATTGAATAGCAATAAGATATAATGGAATAAGTCCTCTGGATTTAGTATTTT
>SLKA01000004.1 GCA_007134845.1 Balneolales bacterium | reverse complement strand
GGTGTTGAATTCTGTTGCTGTTAACGTATTCGAATGATAAAATTATTGCTTCGATAAGGCTCGGGGAGCTCCTCAACAGCCTGCTCTGCATCTGATACATTCTTGAACTGCCCTACACCTACTCGCCAGGTGGTTCTTCCGCTGGAAAGCTCGGCTGACCACCGGGTCGCCTTGTATCCCTGGTCTTCAAGTCTTTTCTTTTCGATTTCAGATTTTCTCTCGTTTCTCACGGAATGGAGGACAATGGTATATGCTCCAATAAGGACCTCGTCCTCCGGCCCTTCGAGTCCGTATGGCAGAGACATACCTGCAACCACCTCATCAGCAGGTGCAGAGGCAGCATCCGCCACCGGATCAAGCGGGTACCCCTCATCTTCACGGGCGATCTCATCTGCAGGATCCACGGAAGGGGCAATTTCATGTTCGACGGATTCCTCTTCCTGCTCCTCATCCGGTACGGGAACCGGTATTTGCTCCTGAACCACCGCGGGCCCCTCGGCATGTTTCCGGTCCAGTCTTAACCCATCAAAATGAAAAAAAAGCAGGATCGCAGCGATAACGATGGCAGCTACCGGAACCAGCCAGATCAATTTATCAGAAACAGAACTTTTCCGGCGGTCATCTTTTGATGCCTCTGATGCCTCCTCGGGGCTTCCGGTACGTGAACGCCGTGAAACACCCAATGGGCGAATTTCACCGGGTTTATAGGAGGCATGCGCATCTTCTTCCGGCTCTTCGACTAATTCTTCCACCTCGTCCTCAACCGCTTTCTCCTCAAGCGGTTCTTCCTCAAAATCTTCAATCGTCTCCTCTTCTGTCTTCCCGATCGGCTCTTCTGAGTCTTCCTCCTGATCTAAATCTTTCTGCTTCTCTTGATCTGCCGGAACCCCTGTCGCCTCCGAACCTTCCAGTTCCACCGGTTCTTCCTGCTCTTCAACATCCAGATCCGGCTCTTCAGGCTTCCATGACTGAGTTGGCGACACCTCGATAGGACTCATGCCTGCAAATTTGTGATTTGCTTCCAGCGAAAGTTTTTCATCCGGCAGGAATTGCAGCTTCCCGTCTTCTTTCCGGAATGTCCCCAGCCCCTCTGCATGGTACGATCCGTGTTCATCTGTTTCCTTGTCAATTGCATCAACCCATGCCGACAATGCTTCGGTGGCTTCCTTTTTTTCAATTCCGAGCGATCCAGCCAACAGGTCTACGAGTTCTTCGTGCAGTATTTTCATATCTACCTCACTGTTCCGGTGTAAACGCAATAATATCTGCCGGTGGCGTCATCACAATGCGGCCATCCTTTTCCTGATGCTGCTCCTGCTTTTTGTGTTCAACCGAAAATGTTCCCAATCCATTGATTTGAACCTGCTGATGCTTTTTCAGCTGTGTGGCCAGAATTTTAATAATTTTCTGTTCTGCTTTTTTATCCAACATAGTTGATCACCAATGCAAGGTTAGTCCTCCGTAAATCTGAAACGGCCGCTCCTGATAATCCTGCCAGACTTCATATTCCTGGTCAAGAATATTCAGTGCCTTGAAATAAATCCCGAACCGGGAATGGATACGCACATCGGTCCTGGCTCCCATCTGGACAAAGCCGTCAATGGTTTCATTCATGCCGGTTTTTCTCTTGCCGGCAAAATCCATCCAACCGGAAAGTTCAAGAAATGACAGCGGTTTGGTTGTCGCCAGGACAGATCCCTTCATTCCCGAAACATACGGAATTTCTCCCGATGGAATATCATCCTTGTCTGTACTCGTGTAATTTATTCCCATTCGCGCCGAAACCGTGGTTCGCCAGCTTCGGAAAACGCGGGAAATACCGGCGTACCATTCCACATGAGTGGCTTCATCTGTGTAGCGATAGTCATATATTGGAACCTGGGGGGCATCCCACCGTGCAAAATATCCGCGATTATAATATTGCCAGTAGTCGATCCCGGTATAGACTTCAACCCGGTTCCATACATCCATTCCCGAGTGGAGGTTGATGTGAAGTCCGCGCTCATGTTCGAGTTCACCACCCTTCTTCAGTGCAAAGCGGTTTTCCTTGTGAATCTCTTCCAGGGATGGGTCGTTAACAAAGCCACGCAGGCGCATCTGCACGGAAAAACGGCCGGTTCCCTTGTATCGGTAGAGGATGTCGGGATAGAGATAAAGATCAAAATTATTTTCAGGATCATAGAGCTGATAAAAACGAAGCCAGGCCTCCACCTGATGGTAGCTGCTGAAGGTGTGACGATAGCGTGCCCCGAGATTGTTATTGAACCAGTACTGGGTCCCGTCAATACCCGTATCGTAGTATGCGCCTGTGGCATTCACCTGCAAACCAAAAACCTGGTCCATCATCGTACCTTCCCAAAATCGGTTCAGGTGCAAATGGTAACGCGCTTCGCCGGTCGACTCTTCCTGATCAGGCACCATGCCGGTTTTATCAGAAAACTGGTTCAACGAAGCTGATGACTGCCAACCGCGATAGGCATTTGACAGCTGCTGCCAGCGCGCCTTCACCCCAAGGCTGCTGTAGGATATCCGCCCGGGTTCGGTCACTGCGGCGCCCAAACCGGGCAGCGGTGAATAGTTGAACGAGGAGGCTCCGGAAACACCGACACCCCACCTGCTGCCGCCAGAAACACGCGTCCATTGCAGCTCACCGCCCAGATCCCGGAAGGAGCTGAAATCGCGATCCCCCCCGGATGATTGGTGTCCGAGATGAAACGCCACACTTTCATTATCCCGGACCCGGGTCTCTGCAAATATTTGCATCTCCGGACTTTGAAAAGTGCCAAAACCACTATAGGCATAGAGTTTTCCTCTGTCCGCAAACCGAATGAAGTTCTTCTCCGGCCGGAGAGCCGGCTCCAGATCACTGATGGGAATGGCAGCTACGATCTCTTCATCGGTTTCCATGAACGGCATACGGTCAGGATCAACACGATAGATAGCCGGGCGCGGACTGAAACCCAGCACAGGCTGCCGTGCAAGTCCGGGAAAACGCACTACAAAGTCACCGCGTATCTCAATATCCTGCGGATCAATATCCGGTAATAGCGACGACACCCCCCCGTCCTGTTGCTGCGCCACTGCCGGCAGCACCGACAGGACTAAGAAAAACGGAAGTACTATGGAGATAAACTTGTTGGGATTCATTCGGTTTAAAAAAATGATTTCTAGAAACAGAATATAAACGATGCTCTTGTCAGAACCGTCTGTTGATTTGGTTATTTTCGGGGATTTATTTTTAATGAACGTCATCAACTGCTTGTGAGACTCTTATACCAGCCTGCTTTGTTTATTGCTAGAAGTACGGGTGTAACAACTAAAATAATAATCATCATTACCAAATGTGTAACAATTGCATAAGCTACACCGACAGCTTCCGGCACGGCAAAAAGGAGCAGCATTGACCGGCTTACAAACCAGTGATAGGTTCCGATGCCACCCGGTGAAGGCAGCGAAACGCCCAGGGATGAGACAACCGTGATGATCAGCGCCTCACGAAGCCCGAGCCCGTATTCGTTGTGCAAGTCGAAGGCCGTAAAAGGAATATATGTCATCAGAACATAACAGAACCAGATTGCTGCTGTAAGCAGAATGAACAGCGGCCAGTTTTTGACATCCCTGATGCTCAACAGCCCCTGGCCAAACTTTTTGGACAGGTCGGCCATGAATCTGCGCATGTTTTCAACAGAGGGCAGCCATTTGGCCAGGTACAGCACGAAACGGTAGAGCAGATAAAATACGGCAACGGCAGCGACAAACAGGATGCCCAGTATCAGAACCCCGTCAATGCTTAAAATGGACTGCAGCCAGGTCACCGTGTTAGATCCCAGCAGCGGCACAAGTACCCGGTAATCCGTCAGAAGATATGCCAGCGAGATAACAATCAGAAAAAACATCACAAGAACATCCAGCGCCCTCTCAAGCACCACCGTGCCAATGAGCTTGGTTCTGCTGATGTGTTCTCTGTTTCCGACAAATATGGACCGTGACACCTCTCCCAGTCTGGGAACTGCGTAATTCACCATATACCCCAGCATCACACCGCTGAAGAGCGTCATCCTGCTTGTGCGGACACCCTTCTGTTCAATAAGCTGCTTCCAGCGCTCCGCCCTCAGATAGTGGCTTAAAAGAGATATCAGGAAGTAGGGAAATAACCAGAAATAGGTGAGCTTGCTCATGGTAAGGTGCAAATCATGATAGGAGACATCCTTGAGGGCAAGCCATAGAAATAAGGCTGCAATGAGCACACTTGCGAGAAATCTGAGGGTTTTATTCACCATGCCCCCTTACTTTCGAAGATCGATTATCTCCGCATTCTCCGGATGCTCCAGGATGAAAATCGAATCCGAAGACTCAATATAGTGCGCATCCGTGAATGATGTGTTCAAAAGATTGTCCATCTGATCAACGGCATTGATTTTGAGCGGGGTGAGATCGGGATTGAGATAAATGGTAACCTCGGTAAAAATCTCGAAAGGATCGTCCGGAAGCAGCAGAAACGTGGTTATATCTCCCTCTTCTCTTACTTCTGATATGCGAAAAAGCTCATCGGTATCGGAAAAGAACCGGGATGGAGCAAAGTCATCTTCTTCAGACTCATACTCGCTGATGATCAGCTTGTTTTGTCTCTCATTGTAAACCATGGATGTTTTTCCATCCACCAGGACGATCTGATGATCCGCCTCAATCTTGTACTTTTCTTTTGAGATCCAGAGTTTACCATGGATGATTTGCCTTTCACCGGTATAGGAATCGACCAGCTCGTGGGTCATATTTGCATGAAGCACCCGGCCTTCGTCAAAAAGCTCCCGGACGCGATCCAACCCGGTTTCTGTAATGTCCGGAGCGGAGCCTGATACGATCATCAGTAGAACCACAAGCACTCCTGAACACATCTTACGCGTCCGCAAGCAGGTTTTGCAACACAGCTCACCGGCTGTTTTTCGCCAGTCCGACCGCCCTGAATTATGCTCTTTCATCAAGTTCCCGTAACAAATCTTCAAGTTCTTCTTCATTTTCCACCAATACTTCACGGGCTGTGCTGCCCTGATAAGGACCTACTATGCCCGCAGTAAAAAGTTGATCAATAAGGCGGCCTGCACGGTTGTATCCAAGCTTGAGCTTGCGCTGAAGCAGGGAAACGGATCCCTGCTGATGCAACACCAGCAATTTTGCCGCTTCTTCAAACAGATCGTCCCGCTCACTTTTGTCAAGAATGCCGCCCTGGCTGCTCTGATCCTCGACTTCCGGCAGATAGTAGGGATGGCTGTAACCGGTCTGCTTTCCGATAAAAGCATTGATCCGCTCAACTT
>SLKA01000068.1 GCA_007134845.1 Balneolales bacterium | reverse complement strand
TTGTGAAATGGCCTGGCGATGGCCGCTACTCCCGTACCGGGATCTTCGATGATCATAAGAGGCTGCAGCTGGTGGGATCCTGTGGGATACAGGGCGACTGCTTTCAGGGCGACCGGTGCCGAAATGCGCTCACTTACATCCGAAATGGTGCCGATCCGAACATCCGAAAGTTCTTCCATCATCAGAAATCGGCGATCCTGAAGGGATTCGGAAAGATCAGCATCATGATACAATATCACCAATGGGGACTCGGCTGGAATAGCCGACCACCATACCTTTTCATCACTTTGGGTCGAGCATCCTGATGCGAGAAGTAACAGTATGAAAAAAAAGCGTAATGTATAAGCGGATCTTGCTATCATATAGTAAAGTTGGGAAATACCCAGGCAGGTACTGCGTTTTAAAAAAGTCAGAATCACTATCTAAAATATCACTTTTTGAATGAGTTTTTTGAATCCATTCTTGCTGATTGCATTGGCTGCGGCAGCAATACCGGTTATCATTCATTTTATCAACTTCAGAAAACCCCGAAAAATTGCGTTTTCCACGCTGGCTTTTTTTCAGGAACTGCAGAAGACGACGATCCGCAGACTTAATCTGAAACGCTATTTGCTGCTGGCGATGCGTGTAATGGCTATTGCAATGCTGGCTGCCGCTCTTGCGCGTCCGTTTCTGCCCTCGCAGGTGGCCGGCTGGCTGGGGACTTCGTCACAGGGCGAACATATTGCCATCCTGATCGATAACGGACCCAGCATGATGCAGATCGATGAGGCCGGCCCCTACATGGAACAGGTCAGCAGTGCCGTCAGAGAGGTTGTGGATCAGGCCGGGGAGGAGGCCCGCTTTCTCATTGTGCCTTCGCATGGTGAGATAACATCCGGACGATTTATGCGAAAATCCGAAGCAATACGCTTTCTGGAGCAGCTCGAACCGGTAAACAAGGGCGGCTATCCCGCAGAGAGAATGATGTATATTCAAAACCGGCTGGACGACGAGCCCGGTGACAGGGGACGCATCTACTGGATTTCGGATGCCCGGAAAACGCATATCGAAAAGATGGAAGGACATTTTTTGGCGGATGAGCCTGACCGTGAATGGCACCCGGTTACATTTATCCGGACAGGCAGCGGGTCATTTCAGAATGTTGCTGTCGCCGGTGTTGAGCTGGCGGGACAGGTGCTCGGCGTGGGAATACCGACAGGGGTATCGGTGTCGGTCCGGAATTTTGGCAGCCAGACAGTTCACAACACCTATCTTAGTCTGGAAATTGATGGGGAGAGAATTGGTCAGTACGAGGTGACCCTGGAGGCCGGTCAGGAAAAGGAGCTGCTTTTTGAGGTGATTCCGGAGTCAGCCGGCATTATCCGTGGCATGGCCATTCTCGAAGGCGGAACCTATACCTTCGATCATAAGCGCTATTTCTCCATTGAAGTACCGGAAAGCCGCAATGTGCTGCTGATCAGCGACCAGGGGGAAGATGGCTTGCGCCGCTCTTATCTCAGGCCTGTGCTCGCCGCCGCCAGCGAAACAGGAACACGTATAAATGCCTCCTACACTGACATCAGTACTCTGAGGGATCATGATCTTGACCGCTTCGATGCCATCATCCTGGAAAGCCTCAGAAGGGTTCCGGATTACCTCCAGGCCGAGCTGGTCCAGTTTGTGCAGCAGGGCCGCGGGATGTTCTTTGTACCGTCGGAGCAGGGCAATATCGAGAACTACAATCGCTTTATGCGGCAGCTGAATGCAGGAAGCTTTACCGGCATGCGGGGCGCTTACGGCAGGTTTGAGGAGGTGGCGTCGATACAACCGCTTGACAGCGGTCATCTGTTTGCCGATGATCTTTTTGATGTCAGTGATGGCGAAGATGTGCGAATCGACATGCCATCCATCTTTCATTACTGGCGCTACAGTCAGGGGGAAACAGGTTCCGGATCTGTTGTTCTCCGGTCGAATCTGGGTGAACCGCTCTTCGTTGAACAGATTTTCGGTGACGGGATGGTGTTGATCGGGACTATGGGATTCAGTCCGGGCTGGTCTAATCTCAGCATCAAACCCATATACGCACCATTGATCTACCGCATGCTGCTCTATGTCGTTGCCTGGGAACACGGCGGAGTCCGCGAGCACATATTGGGAGCTCCTTTTGACCGGCATTTCCCCAATTTTGGCGCTCAGGTCACCATGCGGCTCAACGGCGAAGAGATCCATCCGGAAACAGCTGCCAGTGCAAGGAACTTGCGCGTCCGCTATCCGGCACATGAATGGGAGCCCGGCTGGCTGGAACTGCGTCTCGACGAAAAAAAATCCGCAATAGCAATTAATCAGGATATATTGGAATCGGATTTTGCTTCGTTATCACTTTCAGAAACAGAAATGTTTCTTGAGGAAATTCTTCCCCTGGCTGGAATCATCAGTATTTCCGGTTTTGGTGATGCCGAAATCCGATCCGCAATGGCTGCGGTCAGCTTTGGAAGAGAAATTTGGAATTGGTTTATTTGGATTGCACTTGCTTTTATGGTGTCAGAATGTATTATTTCAATAACATATCGAACAGAAACCGCTGATAACTAACAGGGTTCGTGTATGATACAAATTGCTACAGTACACCTTGCAATAGTGGCATTGGTAACGCTGGGAACTACCATGATCATGATGGTTACCGCATCCAATGCGTTGCGTCTGCGGAATATTGAGATCAGCTGGAGATCAGGTAAGCTTTTCGGTTATCCGCTCTTTTCCACTCTTTTCCTTGGTGTTACCATCACTCTGTCGGTTCTGGTTTACACCCAGCAGCTCTATCATCATACCGTGACCATGGTCTGCTATAACTGGATCGGTATCACCTGGTTCATCACCAGCTACCTGATGTCAAAACGCTTCATAACAGACCACGGCATCGTAAAAAATATTAATGATCCCTCACAAACGGTGGCATGGAACCGGATTATGGACTATGTCGAACGGAATACCGGCAGGGAATTGAAATACATCTTTTTTTACCCCGAGCATATGCCGGGCGAGCGATCCCGGAGCATTCGGCTGGAACTGGATGTGCCCGGCGGCAAAAAGCTCTCATTTGGCAATATTCTGCAAAGAAAACTGGGCCGCCGTTTCAGCCTCGGCGAACGCGAGATTACTGGCATCGAACAACTCAAATAACAATATCATCATCCCCGAAAAAACGTAAACAGACAGGTTTATTTGAACAGCGAACTCAAAACTAATATCGAAGAAAAAGAGCGTGCAGTACTGGTCGGTATTTACGGGGACACGACGGACAAGGAACTGGCAGAAGAACATCTTGAAGAACTTGAGCTTCTGACAGATACAGCCGGTGGTGTGACAGTAGACAAGATCCTGCAGTTCAGAAAACGCCCTGATGTGAGTACTTACATCGGAAAAGGCAAGTTGCACGAAGTCAGCCAGAAGATGAAGGCTTCATCAGCCGACATGGTTATCTTCGACGACGATCTTTCTCCCACACAGGTCAGGAATATCGAACGTGCCACCGAGTCCAAAGTACTTGATCGAAGCGGCCTCATCCTGGATATCTTTGCATCCCGGGCAAAAACATCCGCAGCCAAGACACAGGTTGAGCTGGCACAGCTTCAGTATCTGCTGCCGAGACTGACCCGGTTCTGGACTCACCTTTCCAGACAGAAAGGGGGTGTTGGTACAAAGGGGGGAATAGGCACAAAAGGTCCCGGTGAAACACAGATTGAGACAGACCGCAGGATTATCGGACGGAGAATTGCGTCATTGAAGGAGAAGCTGGAAAAGCTGGATCTGCAGAGGAAAGTACAGCGCCAGGGGCGGGCCGAATCGCTGCGGGTGGCCCTGGTCGGTTATACCAACGCCGGCAAATCCTCGCTGATGAATGCCATCACCGAGACATCCGTTCTGACGGAAGACAGGCTTTTTGCAACACTTGACTCAACCGTTCGCCGGTTTCAGGTCGGACAGGAAGATGTCCTGCTATCCGATACGGTCGGTTTCATCCGCAAGCTGCCCCACAATCTGGTGGAGAGTTTCAAGTCCACGCTTGATGAAATCCGCGAGGCTGACCTGCTGCTCCATGTAGTCGATGTCTCCTCGCCGATGAAAAAAGAATATATACAGACGGTCTACGATACGTTGAAAGAGTTGGAAGCAGATAATAAACCGGAAATTCTGGTATTCAATAAAGTAGATCTGGTATCATCCCCGGAAGAGCTGGCCGAAATCCGGCAGGATTATCCCGGCTCGGTGATGGTTTCGGCTACCCGTGGCATAGGTTTGGAAGAAATCTATGCGGAAATCAAAAAAAAGGTTGAAAGAAACTATATATATCGAAAAATTGTCGTACCTATATACAACTACCATATCGTATCTTATCTGCATGATGTGGCAGAAGTAAAACAGGAATCATACGATGATGAGTCGGCTCATCTTGCCATCCGGATTCATGAGAAGCATTCCGGTAAACTGGATGAATTGTTGCGAAAAAGCAACGCATCGGCTGTTGTCAAAGAACAAGTTAACGGAGAATGACCATGCTGGTCAGGGATGTCATCAGCAATTATATAACGCCTTTAAGGGCAATCGACACCGCACGCGAGGCCCTTGCGGCCATGGTGGAGAGCGGGCAGTCGGAATTGCCCGTCGTTGACCAGACGACCAACCGTTTCATTGGCATGGTTACCCGTGCATCGGCGGAAAAACATCATGCAACAGTAGACAGCGTTCTTACGATCCGCGAGGAGCAGTCGGTTGTTATTTCACCGGACCAGAATGTTTTCGATATCGTCCGCCTGATGGAGAAGCATAATCTCACGGTTCTACCGGTTCTGGACAACGGTCGCAATTATCTTGGTGTGGTCGAGCGCCGTGCCCTTCATGACGGTATCATGCGCATTATGAACTTCACAGAGTTCGGATCGTTGATCACCATACACTTCGAGGAACGCGATTTCACTCTGTCCAAGCTTGTCCGGATCATTGAGGCAGAAGGCGGACTTATTCTCGGGATCAGCGTAGAATCGCCGCGGGCCCGCCATCCGTTTTTTCTCGTTTCCGTGAAGCTGAACCTGACGGATCCGAGCCGCATTGTCGCTTCTCTGAAACGGCACGAATACATTGTGGATCAGCACAGTTCGGACGATCAGGAAGACCGGAGGTATGAGCAGCGTGCCGATGAACTGATGCATTATCTGAATATCTGATCTTCCTGGCGCATAAATCCGGTTTTATTCCCGTTACTATTCGGCAGAACAATTCTGCGCCATTTGCTATATTCCACCTTTCGAAACGTAACCACCATTCAGAATGAAAGGGTTATCCCGGATCGCCATTATTTTTTTCCTGATTGCAGGAATTTCGGGGATTGTCTCGCGCAGTGAGGCACAGTCGGTCCCCCGGCCTGTCCATGACACGTATCAGACAGGCGTCAGGCTTTATTACGAAGGGCTTTTTCAGCAAGCTGCCGACGAGTTGCGGAAATTCATTGAAACCGAACCTGACCCGGTGCTGGTCGAGTACGCATTCTATTACAAAACTTTGGCGCAGATTGCTTTGGATACGATCAATGCAGATTTTTACGCCAATCGTTTTCTCAAAAACTATCCCACAGGATCTCATGCAATAACCATTCTGGAAGACATGGCTGCCCGCAGATACAGAAGCAGCCAGTACGATGAGGCATTGATGACCTATGCCAGGGTGTATCACATTGAAACCAGAGATGCTGACAAGGCACGCCTTATGTTCTGGATGGCGGAATCGGCACGTGGTATGGACAGCACCGCTACATCATCCTCGCTGTACGGTCGGTTGGCTGATCGCTATCCCGATACCGAATGGGCGCCGAAAGCGATGTATTCGAGGGGTCAGCTGTACCTCGAAAAAGAGAATTTCGATCGCTCCACAGAGGTGTTTGAGGAGCTCAGGGAGCGTTATCCCACGCATCCCCAGACCCGGCAGATCGGTACGGCGCTCGGTGAGATGTACTACCGGCAGGAACGCTATGACGATGCCATCCAGGCGCTCAGAGGCGAACTGGCCTACCTGGAAGATGAAGCGCAGCTGAAAGCGGTGCTGCTTATCGCCGAAAGCTACAACTATCTTGGTGATTTCGACCAGGCGGCGACACATTACCGCAGGTACATCAATTTGAGCCGTGACGAGATGCAGGCTCGACCTGCGCATTACGGACTCGGCTGGGTCTATCACAAACAACGGGTTTACCACTGGGCAGCCGACTCTTTCGGGAAGGCGGCGATGGGAGGTGACGAACTGGCCCGCAAGGCGCGCTATTACGAGGCCATCAACCGGAAACTGGGCGGCCGCTATGACCAGGCTCTGGAGTCGTTTCAGAAATTCGGCGACCAGTACACAGAGGGTTTCTGGGTGGAGCAGGTCTATTACGAATGGGGATTGACGGCATTTGAATTGGGCCGGTTTGATCTGGCCATCGAGGTGCTGCAACGCCTGGTTCGCGGCAGCCATGATCTGAAGGATCCCGGAACGGTGTATTCCCTGCTTGGGGAAGCCTATTTTGCCAATAACGAATTCTCGCGTGCCGTTCAGGCATTTGAAATTGCGGAGCAGACGGCCGATGTCGATCCCGATATGAAACGGCAGGCGCAGTTTCAACGGGCGTGGGTTCTCTATGAAAACCATGCCTACAGGGAGGCGGCGCGCGCATTTGAGGCGGTTTACCGCGATCAGCCTTCCGGTGAACTGGCAGCTGAAGCGCTCTTCTGGAGTGCAGACAGCTATTACAATCAGCAGCGATGGAATGATGCCATACGGCAATTTGAGCGGTATATTGAAGGGTATCCGGATCACAAATTTGCCGGTGCCGCCGTTTACTCACTCGGGTGGGCCCATTTCAATATCCGGCAATATGAACGTGCCATCCGCTATTTTGAATCATTTGAGTCAGAGTATGAACCTCCTCCGATGGCACTTTTTCCCTATGATGTGGATACCCGGCTCAGGCTCGGAGACTCATACTATGCCCTGGGCCGCTATGAAGAGGCCATCCGGAATTATGACAAAGCCGTGGGCGCCGAACCCGGAGGAGATTACGCCATTTTCCAGATGGCCAACAGCTTTTTTCGCAGTGAGCAGTCCTTCGAGGCGGTCAGGAATTTTCGCCGGCTTGTTCGCATCTATCCCTACAGCCGGCTTCGCGAGCAGTCACAGTACAATATCGGGTACATCTATTTCCAGACCGGCAATTACGATCAGGCAATAACAGAATTTCACGAACTGATCAACCGCTACCCGAACACCGAATGGGCTGCACGGGCACAGTATCAGATTGGCGATGCGTATTACAATGCCGGCAACTATGAAGAAGCGATTAATGCCTACCGGAGGTTGATGGAGTCGTATCCGGGTAGCAATCTCGTAGTGGATGCGGTCAATGGAATTCAGTTCTCACAACTTGCTGCCGGCAAGGAGGATACCAGTCTGGAAGTTCTGGAGGATTTTCTCAACCGCCATCCTCAGACCGGTACAGCTGAACAGCTTCGGTACCGGCAGGCGGAAAACCTGCTTCAGGCCGGTGATTACAGGGAGGCAGTCAACTCTTTCCGTCATTACATCCGTGTAACAACCAGCGAATCCATGATACCCGGGGCGTGGTATAATATTGCGGAAGCATATGAGCAGCTGGGAGAGCCGGATAATGCCATTACAGCTTACCGGGAAATTGTCGAGAGGTATCCCCAATCCGACCGGATGGATCCAGCGCTGCTCCATATCGGTCGTCTGGAGCACGACAGAGGGCGTCATGGCCAGGCTATAGCCGCTCTCGAACAGCTTGTCGAGCGGCAAGGAAGGCTTCAGGTTGAGGCCCTGGCTGCACTTGGGGATGCCAATCTGGCTGCCGGCCGCATCAACCAGGCTGCTGATGCTTTTAACCGGGCATTGCAACGCCGTGCAGATCACGAACAGTCGCTTATTGGAAAAGGGTTGGTGGCGCAGGAACGGGGTCAGCTCATGGAGGCCGAACAGTATTTTAAACGGGTGGCCGATGCCAGCATGCTCGAAAACGGGGCAAGAGCACACTATTACCTTGGCAATGTGGAGCAGTCGCGCAGAAATCATGAGGCTGCCATTGAAGCATATGCCCGTGTGAGCACGCTGTATGAGGCATATGACCAGTGGGTGGCGCGAGCGATGCTGGCAACAGCAGAGTCCTACCGGCAAATGGGCCAGTCGGGCAGGGCCGGCCAGACGCTGCGCGATGTCATTGAACGATTTCCGGACACGGAATTTTCACGGGCAGCCGCACGGAAACTGTAAATGTATTTTCATTGTAATGATAAAAAAGATTACGCCGCCGGATAGGATAAGGGGAACAATCATTTTGCCGGCCGATAAATCCATTGCCCAGCGGTCTGCTCTGTTTGCACTGCTATCTGAAGAGCCGTCACACATCACCAATTATCCGGCCGCTGAAGATCCGAAGACGGCACTTGCCTGCATCGGTCAGCTTGGTGCGAAAGTGGCATCGAAAGATAATATGATCCGGATTGAAGGTACGGGACGTGATGGAATTACGGTTTCGGACGGTGTGATAGACTGCGGTAACTCTGGTACCGTGATGCGTCTGCTGGCAGGCATCATCGCCGGAGCCGGCATCCCGGTGACACTGGCAGGCGATGAGTCGCTCTCGCGACGGCCGATGAAGCGTATCATTGATCCGCTTGCACAGATGGGTGTCGATATCCGGTCAGCTGAAGGCGGGCTGCCACCGCTCGAAATACGGCGGGAAAGAGCATTTCAATCGATCCGTTTCCGGCTTCCGGTCGCCAGTGCCCAGCTGAAATCGTGCGTGTTGCTTGCCGGTTTGTTTGGCGAAGAGCCGACGCAGGTCATAGAGTCTGTTGCAAGCCGGAATCATACCGAAACCATGCTCGGGCTGCCGGTGCAACGGAATGGCAATGAGAATATCATTTCCAGCAGCAGGGCTGTTGCGATACCTCCGCAAAACCTTGAAATACCCGGCGACTTTTCCGCGGCTGCGTTCTGGCTGGTGGCGGGATCCATACTGGATGATTCTGAAATCGTGATGCCATCGGCGGGTGTGAATCCAACCAGATGTGCCGCCCTGCATATCCTTCGCCGGATGGGGGCTGATATTGAAATAGATATGGTACACCATGCCGGAGGGATGGAACCGGTTGCCGCACTGCGCGTCAGATCAGCGAAACTGCGTCCGGCTGATATTCATCACGATGAAATTCCCAACGCCATTGACGAGCTGCCGGTATTGTGTGTGGCCATGGCCTTTGCTGACGGTATATCCCGCATCACCGGAGCCGGGGAGCTGCGATTCAAGGAAAGTGACCGCCTGGTTGCCATTCAGCAGGTGCTGGAAGCGGGAGGTGTCCGCGTGGAGGCGCATGAGGAGGGGCTCACGATTCACGGCGACCCGAAACGAAAAATCCGTGCAGCGCATCATGACAGCCGGCACGACCACAGGATTGCCATGTCCGCTGCCATTCTGTCTCTCCGGGCCGACGGCATGTCAGAAATCAGCAATGCAGAAGCTGCTGCGGTTTCCTACCCCGAATTTTGGCCGCATCTGGACAGCTTGACACACTCCTGATCCCGTCATGCTGATTTCTTCTGTCAATTCGGCAGAGTTTGTCTCATTTTCATTGCTTGGCATTGTTGTTGCTTCTTATTGAGGCAAAAGTAATAAAAAATGTTACTTGACGAATGTTAATGTGAATTTGAATCAAACAGAACAGAAATAACTATGGGAAAGATTATTGGAATTGACCTTGGAACAACGAACTCCTGTGTAGCAGTAATGGAGGGCAATGAGCCGGTTGTAATCCAGAATTCGGAAGGAGGAAGAACTACACCGTCGGTTGTTGCCTTTTCAAAGGACGGAGAACGTCTCGTGGGAGCGCCTGCAAAACGTCAGGCCATCACCAACCCGGAAAAAACGATATCATCCATTAAGCGGTTTATGGGACGTCTTCACAATGAGGTGAAAGAAGAGGAAAAAACCATATCCTACAAGGTTGTGAAAGCGGATGACGGTACGGCCCGGGTTGATATCGGCGAGCGCACCTATGCGCCGCAGGAAATATCAGCCATGGTGCTTCAGAAAATGAAGCAGACGGCAGAAGAGTATCTTGGTGAAAAAGTCACCGAGGCTGTTATCACCGTTCCGGCGTACTTCAACGACGCCCAGCGGAAAGCTACCCAGGAGGCCGGAAAAATTGCCGGCCTGGATGTCAAGCGGATCATCAACGAGCCAACAGCGGCATCTTTGGCATACGGACTTGACAAAAAGGATAAAAGCATGACCATTGCGGTCTTCGACCTTGGTGGAGGTACGTTTGATATCTCCATTCTGGAGCTGGGCGACGGTGTTTTTGAAGTGAAATCGACCGATGGTGACACACACCTTGGCGGTGACGACTTCGATACCCGCATCCTGGATTATCTGGTGGAAGAATTCCGGAAAAGCGACGGCATTGACCTGAAAAAGGATCCGATGGCGCTTCAACGCCTCCGGGATGCAGCCGAGAAAGCGAAGGTGGAGCTTTCCAGTTCACAGAAGACAAATGTGAACCTGCCGTTCATCACTGCAGACAGCTCGGGTCCGCGGCACCTCAGCATCGATCTCACCCGCTCCAAATTTGAACAGCTGGTGGAAGATCTGGTGAAACGGACGCTTACTCCATGTGAAAAAGCATTGAAAGGTGCCAAGCTCAAAAAATCAGAAATTGACCAGGTGATACTTGTGGGCGGTTCGACAAGAATCCCCAAAATCCAGGAAGTGGTCAAGGGATTTTTCGAGAAAGAGCCGAGCAAAGGGGTGAACCCCGATGAGGTGGTTGCCATTGGCGCAGCTATCCAGGGCGGTGTTTTCTCCGGTGATGTGAAGGATGTGGTGCTGCTTGATGTCAATCCGCTGACACTGGGTATTGAAACCCTGGGCGGTGTCATGACCAAGCTCATTGAAGCCAACACGACCATTCCTACCAGTAAAACGGAAACTTTCTCCACCGCTGCGGACAACCAGTCAAGTGTGGAGATACACGTCATCCAGGGTGAGCGTGTCAAGGCCAATGACAACCGTACACTGGGACGGTTCCACCTGGACGGCATCCCGCCGGCGCCCCGCGGCGTTCCGCAGGTCGAAGTTACCTTTGATATTGATGCCAACGGTGTATTAAGTGTGAGCGCCAAGGACAAGGGAACCGGTAAAGAGCAGAGCATCCGCATTGAGGCCAGCTCGGGTCTTTCCGAATCGGAGATCGAAAAAATGAAGAAAGCGGCCGAGGAGCATGCAGACGAGGACAAGAAGCTGCGTGAAAAAGTGGAAACGCTCAACAAGGCCGACAGTCTCATTTTCTCGACCAAAAAGCAGCTTGATGAGTACGGAGACAAACTCTCTGATCAGAATAAATCCAATATCCAGCAGGCTGTGGAAAAACTGGAGAAGTTGCATAAGGAAGAAAATGTGGATGAACTTGAACCTGCCATGGAAGAGCTCAACAAAGCATGGTCGGATGCATCCTCGGAGCTGTATCAGGCAACTCAGCAGTCTCAGCAGGGCGCTGAGGGCGGTGAAGCCGGTCAGGCCGGTGATCAGCAATCCGGAGACACTGCTAAATCCAAAGATGATAGCGACACCGTAGATGCAGAGTTTGAAGTGGTGGATGATGAAGATGACAAAAAGAAGGAATAACGATTATCCTTAGCAGCAACTGCTGACAATTCAGGCCCCGGGCCGGCTCCTGCATTAATGCACGGGTTGGCTTCGGGGCTTTTTATTTATATCCTGTTGATTTTGAATAGTTTTTATATCTTATTTACTTATGCACGAATATGTCGGGGACTGACATCGGTAAATCGGGTGTACTGCATGCGAGTTTAATGACGTTATCAGGTCACGGCATCAGATCACCGCTTTACTTTTCATTTACGATTAATATTAACTGACTGTGGAACAAACGAGTACCATGTCATGGAGCCCAACCTCCTGGCAATCATTTCCGATCAAACAACTTCCGGAATACAGTGATCAAAAACTCCTTAAAGAGGTTTACAAGGAGCTCCAAGGCTATCCGCCGCTGGTGAATTCATGGGAGATTGAAGATTTACGTGATCAGCTCGCGATGGCTTCACGGGGCAAGGCGTTTTTGCTTCAGGGTGGCGATTGCGCCGAAGTATTCGACAACTGCAATGCTCCGCAGACCGTCAATCTGCTCAAGGTGCTGCTTCAGATGAGTTTCATTTTGATCCATGAAATGAATATTCCGGTTATTCGTGTCGGCCGGATTGCAGGCCAGTACGCCAAACCGCGGTCAAAACCCATCGAAAACATAGCCGGACACGAGATCCCGACATACCGGGGTGATCTGTTCAACAGGTTTGAGCAGGATGAAGCTGCACGCATATCCAATCCCAAAAGGCTGCTTGAAGGGTATAAACTCTCGGCACTGACACTGAACTTCATCCGATCCCTGACGGAAGGCAAGGGGTTTGCCAATATGAATCATCCGGAGTACTGGGAGCTGGATTTCATGCGTCGCAACAAGTATTACAAGGAGTATGAGTCAATGGTCCGGTCGATCACCAATGCTGTTCGTTTTGTGGAAACGATTTCGAACCATAGCATTGACACGATGAAGCAGGTTCGCATTCATACTTCGCACGAAGCACTGAATCTCTATTATGATTCGGCTCAGACCCAGCAGGTTCCTCACAACAAGGGATGGTATAATCTGAGTACCCACATGCCGTGGCTGGGCAACCGTACCCGTCATCTCGACGGGGCGCACGTGGAATATTTTCGCGGTATACGCAATCCGATCGGAATAAAAGTGGGTCCGCCATTTGAAAACGACGAGATTGTCCGTCTGATTGAAAAGCTGAATCCGGAGAATACCGAAGGAAAGGTCACGATCATCACACGGATGGGCAAGGATAATGTAGCGTCAATGCTTCCGGGACTCATCCGGTCTGTGAGTAAGGCCGGGATGAATGTCATCTGGAGCTGTGACCCGATGCATGGTAATACCTATGCCACTGATGATAATATCAAGACACGAAGTTTCAATGACATTCTGGACGAGATCAAACAGACCTTTGAAGTGCACCGTAATGAAGGTACGTTCCTCGGCGGTGTGCACCTTGAACTGACCGGTGACAATGTCACCGAATGCGTGGGTGGTGCCAATGGTCTCAGAGCGGAAGGGCTGAAACGCAATTACAAGACCTTCTGTGATCCGCGGCTGAATTATCAGCAGAGTCTGGAGATGGCATTTCTTATTACCAAGGAGTGGAAGGCGACATGGCAGGGCAGGTAATGTCAGGAGAATTGGTTTGGGGTGCGGTGTGAAAATTGTCAGACGTATAATTGTCAGACGTATTGACAGCCTTGTGTCAAAATGAGTACGAGTGTCTGACATTTTGTTGCAGGAAGTCTGTAGTTAATAACTGTTTTGCAGAAAAGATTGACAGTATGTCCGATTGGTACGGGGTTTGTGATAATAATGGGTGAAACAGCAATAAAAATTCTATCCATTACCAACAAACCATAAAAAAAGGAGGTAGCTATGACTATCACCAAATATTCCCCGATGAGAACTGCTGATTATCCGGCTGTTCCGCGCACATTCTCGAATCTGCTGGATGATTTCTTCAATGATGTGGTAGCCAGTGACAGCGGTCGTCTCTATGTCCCCAGCATGGATGTTTCCGAGACGGACAGCCACTATCACATTCAGGTTTCCCTGCCCGGTATGAAGAAAGATGAAATAAATATCGATCTTGAGGATCGTCGATTGACCATTACCGGCGAACGGAAAGAGGAAACCGAAGACAAAGGCCGGAAATTTCATGTCAGAGAAACACGTTACGGACAATTTGAACGTACCGTGATGCTGCCGAACAACATCAATCAGGACAAGATTGATGCCCGGTTCGAAGATGGCATACTCAACCTCGACATTGAAAAGAAAGAAAAGCAGGTGAACAAGCAGATTAAAGTGAAATAACGTCTGTGGTCACGTTCAAAGATGCATAACATGTGAGTGATAACCCGGCGAAGGCGAAATAAAAGTCTGCGCCGGGTTTTTTATGCCGTGCATCGGTAACGGACGTTCGGGTTTGCAGGTTTACAGACGCCGGAACACCCTGATGATCTCGCGGCCGATTTCTACAGCTGTATTGAGATAAGCCTGTTGTTCCCTGTCGGTGCCATCAAATGCTTTTGGGTCCTCATATGTCAATGGTATTCTGGACGTTGCTCCGGGAACAACCGGGCAGTTCTGATCTGCATCCGAACAGGTCATTACCGCGACAAAGGATTCGTCCTTCGGAAGGCTTTCATCGAACCGCTTGGAGTAGCAGGTCAGCGATGGCAATCCGGTGCCGACAGAAATCTCATAGCGCGGATTCTCCTTCTGCTGTTGTTCTGACAGTGAAATACGGAAACCAAGGGTGCGCATGGCACGTACGGCATTCGGATGAAATGCGGTGGCTTCTGTACCACCGGAATACATTTCCATGTGAGGAATCTGATAAGCGGCAGCTGCGGCATGTGCCCAAATCTGGGCTATCTGGCTTCTCCGGGAGTTGTGAGTGCAAATGAAATTCAATCTGACAGGTTCTTTTGCCTTGCGCTCTTCACGAATGATTTTGGCAAGAGCATCGAGAACTGGATAGCGTGATTCAGGAATGCGGTCTTCCTCTTCGGAAAGTTGATCAATCAGCTGATCAAGTACGGGTTCCATGTGTGCCATAATATTTGTGATCACCCTGGATTTTGTGTGATTACCTTGAATTTAAGAGTCTACCTTGATTTAAAGATTGCGATTTTAAGACTGCCTTGATTCCATTTCCGGCAGGATGGACTGAATGTATTTGTCTTCAGCAGAATCTCAAAGATACTTCAATCTGAATAACAATAAAATCGTGCAGTTAAGAGTTTTTACCTGCAAAGATGTTAACAGGCAATACCAACAAAACTATATGTACCAGGAGCTTTAGCATGAAAAATCATTATTCAAAGTTTGCAACGGCACTGACTGTCGTATTGGTTTTTCTGATTATCCGTTTTCCGATGGGCACAAGTGCCTCCGGTGATGCGCCTTATGATTACCGGTCGGAGGGCAGCGAGTCGCCCACGGAGTTGAGAGATGAGTCGTCGGATTTGCTGATGCGCTTTAACAGTGCACTGGTCAATCTTGCAGATGTCACCAAACCTACAGTCGTCATGGTATCGACGGAGCGCACCGTTACACGCAGATCAGGTGGATCCATGTTTGACTTTTTTGCACCGTTCAGAGACGATCCTTTTTTCCGTGATCATCCCTTTTTCCGTGACCGGGGTCCCCAGGAGCGTGAATTTCAACAGCGTGGACTTGGATCGGGCGTTATTGTATCAGAGGACGGCTATATCCTTACCAATCACCATGTTATCAACCAGGTTGATACCATCAAGGTGACGCTGATCAATGAAAAAGTGCTTCCGGCAACGGTTGTCGGGTCCGATCCCAACACCGATGTCGCGGTTCTGAAAGTGGATGCGGAGAATCTTCCCTTTATGAAGTTTGGCGACAGCGATGAACTGCAGGTGGGTGAAATGGTGCTGGCGATTGGAAGTCCCCTCGGCGCTGCGCTTGCCCATACCGTCACCCAGGGTATCGTGAGTGCCAAGGGACGTGCAGATCTCAACATATTGGGAGCTGATGGGTTTGAAAATTTCATCCAGACCGATGCGGCCATTAACCGTGGCAACTCCGGTGGTCCGCTTGTCAATATGCGCGGCGAACTGGTCGGTATCAATACAGCTATTGCTTCACAATCGGGTGGTTTCCAGGGAATCGGTTTTGCCATCCCGAGTAATATGGCTCGCAATGTCATGGAATCGATCATCGAAAAAGGACGTGTTGTCCGTGGTTTTGTCGGGATTTCATTTCAACCGATAGATGAAAGCCTGGCTCGAGCACTGGATCTGCCTCAGGCACGGGGAATTATTGTAACGGAAATTGTCGAAGATTCACCGGCCAGTGAGGCAGGCATCCGTTCCGAGGATGTGATTATCAAGTTCAACGGCCGTAATATCCAGTCTCCATCGGATTTTCGCCGCCGGGTTGCCGAAATGATGCCTGGTACCGAAGTGACTCTGACACTTGTTCGCGACGGTGAAGAGGTGGAAATCAAACTGGTGTTAGGTGAATTTCCCACCGATGAAATTGCTGTGGCCGATCAGGAAACAATCCGTGATATCATCGGTTTTTCAGTAACCGATCTGACCGCCGATCTGAAAGAACGCCTCAGAATCCGTCCAAATATTGAAGGGGTGATTGTTGAGGAGATTGACCGAAACAGCTCCGCAGCTCAGAACGGGTTGAGGCAGGGAGATATCATTCTCTCGCTGAACAGGCGACCAGTCACCTCCGTATCCGAGTTCAACGAAGGCATCTCATCTCTGGAGCTGGGCGATGTGGTTCTGCTCCAGATTTTACGCGGTAATAACCGGTTCTTCATCGCATTTGAGCCGCAAAGCTCCTGATGCGAATTGCAAAAAAACCGGATTTCATACATGATATGAGCTCCTGCCGGAATGAAAGGCAGGGGCTTTTTTATTTTTAAAACCGGGTTGAAGGTGAAAATGGCAGGGTTTTTGCTCCTATACTCATCAGAATAATGAAATATGTTATTCTGGATCATCAAAAGACAAATGAGTGCCATTTTGTCATATAACGGATTGCATTGAATATGGATTACAAAGATTACTACAGTACGCTTGGTGTAAAAAAGGGAGCTTCGAAGGATGAAATAAAAAAAGCCTATCGGAAACTTGCCCGAAAGTATCACCCGGATGTGAATCCGGATGACGAAGCCGCTGCAAAAAAATTCAAGGAGATCAGTGAGGCGTACGAGGTGCTGGGAACCGAGGAGAACAGGAAGCTGTACGATCAGCTTGGTTCCGACTGGAAGAAATACAAGCAGTCCGGCGGACAGAGTGGTGATTTCAACTGGCAGCAGTGGGCGAAGAACCAGGGTGCCCGTAATCGTCAGCATGCCCATTCCCAAACGGCAGAAGATTTCTTTGGAGGTGGTGATTTTTCGGACTTTTTTGAGCAGATCTTTGGAGGTGGCATAAACAGGGGTCAGTTCCGTCAGCGTCGAACCCGCGGTGGAGCAGAATTCCATGAGCATCCCTTTGGCTATGAAACCCGATCCGTATCACAAAAGGGCAAGGATATCCATGCCGATCTTGAGATCTCACTTGAAGAGGCGTACAAGGGTACCGAAAAATCGGTCAGAGTAAACCGGAATCAGATGAAAGTCAAGATACCCAAGGGGATTCACTCCGGGCGCCGCCTGAAACTCAAGGAGCGTGGGCACCCCGGCTCACACGGTGGAGAACCGGGTGAGCTCTACATCACGGTTAATGTCAAAACTCATGATGTATTCACCCGTGAGGATGACAATCTCCATACCACTGTTGATGTGGGACTCTATCAGGCAATACTTGGCGGAGTGATAGACGTGCCCACCATGACCGGCAGCGTCAAGATAAAGGTTCCGCCAGAATCTCAGCCGGGCAAAATTATGCGCATCGCAGGGTATGGAATGCCGGTGTTTCAATCCGAAAACAGAAAGGGAGATCTGTTTGTAACACTGCAGGTGGTGCTGCCAGAAAAGCTGACAGAGAAAGAGAAGAAATTGTTTCGTGAATTGGCAGAGCTGCGCGATGAGAAAGCTGATCGCTCCTGAGCGGTCTTTCAGCGCGTATTCAAGCGCGTATAAAAATGTTTACTGCGGAAATGTTCACTCCGGAAAATGATTTCGTTCCGGACCGGTATTTGGCGGGAGTATGATTGCGGTTGATGCTAACTGACAACACGACCGGAAAATCTGCCATTACGTCATGAATCATTTATGCACAGAGCATGGTACGATATTCGCTCTGTCATAAGGCAAAGACATTTTTTAATCAGCTTTTTAAACAGCGCATGTATATGTGCCAGGAAAGAAAGGAAAATTATGAATCTCAATAAATTTACATTAAAAGCACAAGAAGCGGTTCAGGCGGCACTGGAGATCGCGTCAGAACGTGGGCACCAGGCCCTGGAACCGGCCCATATGATGAAGGCGCTTGTAGCCGACGCCTCCAACATCACCGTAACCATTCTTAAGAAAATCGGCATTTCGCTGAGTGAGCTTGACTCCGGTCTTGAAGAGATACTCAAGAAGACACCGGTCGTGAAGGGAGCGACGGTATCCGGACAGTATCTTTCGAACGATACGAAGGCGCTTTTTGACAAGGCTTCCAAATCGGCTTCGGATTTTGGCGACGAATATATCA
>SLKA01000048.1 GCA_007134845.1 Balneolales bacterium | reverse complement strand
CCGAACTGAAAGACCAGGCTACCTTCACCGACTGGGACTTTACGGATGTCTGGTACATTGATCCCGATGTGAATGACGGCTATCCAATCCTGCAGTTTGCCATTGTAACCGATGTCGAAAATGTATCGGAAATACCGGACCAACTGAGCCTTAACCAGAACTATCCCAATCCGTTCAACCCATCAACGGTAATCACATATGAGGTCTCCGGTCATCAGCACGTGCGACTGAGCGTTTATGATGTGACCGGCCGTCTGATCACGGTTCTTGTGGACCAGCAGCAGTCACCGGGTGAGTACAACGTTATCTGGGATGCCGGACAGTTGTCCAGCGGTGTTTACATCTACCGTATCGAAGCCGGATCTCAAACGATTACACGTCACATGACATATCTGAAATAGCATCACGCAAGCCGGTATATCTATCAAGACAAACTGCTGAAGTCCGATTGATAAACCAGCCTGTAGAAACTTCATAAACCCGGGTTGAAATCCAGTTTCAGCTCGGGTTTTTTTGTTATTTTGGGAAAAGGCAGAAGAACTGGTATCATTTTTTATTTTGAGTAAAACAGATGATGATCCACATGCACAGCAGGGTTCGAAGTCTTTTGGTTTTGCTGATGAGCATAATACTGGCGCAATCGGCCGGACTCATCGGTTCGTTTGCCACACGGCCCAACATCGATACCTGGTACCGGATGCTTGATAAGCCCGGGTTCACCCCACCAGACTGGATGTTTCCGGTGGTCTGGCCCGTCCTGTACCTGCTCATGGGCATTGCCGCCTGGCTTGTGTATCGAACACCCGAACGAGTAAGCCGTGAATTCTGGGGTGAGGGATCATCCTACGAAAGCATGCTTCTTCCCCGTCGTCCCTCGCGCCGGACCGCCCTGACCGTCTATGGTGTCCAGCTGGTTTTCAATATCGCCTGGTCGTTTCTTTTCTTTTATTGGCAATTGCCGGGTTTGGCATTTATTGAGATCATCATACTGCTTTCTCTGATATTGTGGACCACACGTCTTTTCTACCGGATACGGCCTGCGGCGGGTTACCTGATGATGCCTTACATTCTATGGGTCAGCTATGCCACGATACTAAATGGCACCATATGGTGGTTGAATATGTGACCTGGGATAAAGACCTTTACTGATGACCATAAAACATAACAATCCTTATGCTGACTGACAGTTATTTTTCGTCTATTCTGTTGCCTGTATTCATTCTGCTTCTGATTCTGCTTTTCACTGTGCCGGCTGTTCCACCTGCTTTTGCCGAAACCGGCAGTGATGATGAGGAAGATCAGCGCTACCAGCGGCTCCGTGAGCAAATGGTGAACCGCCAGATCATAGCCCGCGGCGTGGAAGACCGTCCGACAGTCAATGCCATGAGGAGCGTGCCCCGGCACAAATTCGTACAATCCGGCGAGCGGCGCCGGGCCTATATGGACAGTCCGCTGCCGATAGGATATGGGCAGACCATATCCCAGCCTTTTATCGTAGCCTACATGACCCAGCTCATCAACCCCGAACCCGGCATGAAAGTGCTTGAGATTGGCACCGGATCGGGATATCAGGCGGCTGTACTGGCGGAGATCACCGATCAGGTCTTCACCATTGAAATCGTGGAAGAATTGGGTGAATGGGGCCGGCAGAATTTGCGAAACGCCGGCTATGACAAGGTTCAGGTCAAGCGTGCAGATGGCTATTATGGCTGGGAAGAGCATGCACCGTTTGATGCCATCGTGGTAACGGCCGCCGCCGATCATATCCCGCCACCGCTGGTCGAACAGCTCAGGGATGGTGGATTAATGGTGATTCCGGTCGGTTCACCCTTCCGCACACAGAATCTTATGCTTGTGGAAAAACGGGGAGAGGATATCCGCACCCGTAACCTGATGCCTGTCCGTTTTGTGCCGTTTACACGGGAGGATGAGTGACTGCAATGACAAACGCACTGCAGCACCCGGCCGGTTGCAGTTCATGTGCGCCAGCTGAATAATACCGATGAACTCCCGTTCCATATCCCTCTCTATTGGTGTCACCTCCATGGCAGTGATCGCCTATCAGCTCGTGATCATGCAGATGCTGTCGGTGAGCCAGTGGCATCATTTTGCCTACATGGTGATTTCGATGGCCATGCTCGGATTCGGTGCGGCCGGCACATTTCTGGCACTGTTCCGGGAGCCGCTCAAACGGCATTTTGAAAACGTGCTGCCTGTGCTGTACTTTCTGAGCGGGATATCCATGGCACTGGCGGTTAGAATGGTCGGCATATTCGGCGATTTCGATACATTCCTGCTTTTCTTTGACCGATCTCAGATTGGCCTGATGATCTTTTCCTACCTGGCATGGTGCCTTCCATTTTTCTTCGCCGGACTGGCAATCACCCTGGTTTTCTATTATCAGGTGGGGCAGATCGGAAGTCACTATTTCTTTAATCTGGCAGGATCGGCACTCGGAGCGCTGGTCATAATCGTGCTTTTCTGGATCATGAAATTGGAGTACATACCACCATTGCTGGCACTGCTCCCTATGGTATCGGCATGGATGGTCAGGATCCGAACCGGCCGGTTCGCGATGGTTATTGCTGCCGGACTAATCATCCCGCTCATCGGCTTCATATATCCGGCTTCGCCACAAATTTCTGAATACAAGGCACTGAACAGTTCCCTTCAGCTGCCCGATGCCCGCATTACTTATGAGCGGTCGAGCCCATACGGACTTCTTCAGGTAGTGAGCGCACCGGCTCAGCGCTTTGCTCCGGCACTGAGCCTTCAATATCGCGGTGAACCGCCGGTCAGGGATATCCTTTTCAATAACGGGGAATACTTCGGGACACTGCTCGGTCGATATGAAGATCCCGGTGACAATGCCAGTACTGATTCCGGAGATCACATACTGGACTACACCACACGCGGACTCCCTTATGCCGTCCGCGCGCCGGAATCGGTGCTGGTGCTAAGGGCAGGCACCGGTAACGACGTGTCTCATGCCCTCCATCATGGTATTTCGGCTGTCACAGCCGTTGAGCCGCATCGTCAGGCCAACCGGCTGCTTGAATTCATTCATCCCGAATGGATCGACTCACTTTACAATCAGCCGGAGGTGTCGCTGTATGGTAATAATGTGCGTACATGGATGGCCGGCCACCATGATGTCAGAAAAGATCTGATCATTCTGCCCGTTCTGGGCGCATTCGGAGGCACCTCGGGAATTTATGCACTGCAAGAACACTACCACCTTACTCTTGAAGCATTCCGGGAATACCGGGACCGGCTGACAGATACCGGCATGATCGCAGTGACGGTCTGGGCAGATTATCCTCCCAAAGCGTCACTGAAACTGTTGGCAACCTGGCGCAGCCTGCTTGATGAGCAAGATGTGACCGATCCTGAAAACTTCATCATGGCAGTCAGAAACTGGGGGACTATCACATTTTTGATGAGCCGGACACCATTCACCGCATATGAGCGCGAATCAACCAGGGCCTTCTGCCTTGAAAGATCCTTTGATCCGCTTATCCTCTCTGATATCCGTCCGGATGAGAGAGACTATTATAATCTGGCCGAGGACCGGTCTTTTTTTAACCATGTGGATTCACTGCTGCACGGAGATGCGGAGGTATTCAACCGCGACTATATTTTTGATGTGAGTCCGGCTACCGACAATCGTCCGTTTTTCTCTCACTTCCTGACCCTGCAAAGCATCCCGGAACTACGGGAGCAGTACGATGATCATGAGCTGCCCTATATGGAGCTCGGGTTTATTCTGGCGGCAGTGACACTGATTCAGATCGTGCTGGCCTCGGTATTCCTGATTATCCTGCCTCTTTTCCGGGTCGGATGGAAGGGAACCCGCCGCCGCTGGACATTCCTCTACTTTGCCGGGATCGGTATCGGTTTCATGTTTTTCGAAATGGTGCTCATTCAGAAGCTTGTTCTTTACCTTGGCCAGCCTGTCTACGCCACTGCCTCAGTTCTGGCCGCCTTGCTGATGTCATCGGGAGCCGGCAGTTACTACTCGTCAGGACTGCCGGCAGATCGCCGCACGCTGATCCGCACCGGTAGCGTCATTATACTGCTTATTGCGGTATACGCAGCGTTGATGATGCCTCTGCTTGAAATGAGCATGTCGTGGCCGCTTCTTGTAAAAATCGGGAATGTATTGGTGCTGCTTGCGCCTCCGGCTTTTTTTATGGGGATGATGTTTCCGTTCGGCCTCCGTCGGCTATCAGGAAGCAATGACACGCAAATTCCCTGGGCTTGCGGTGTGGACAGCTGCCTGTCAGTGTCCGCGACGGCCCTGGCTACAATGATAGCACTCGAATCGGGATTTGGTGTTGTGATGGCAATTGCTGCGCTGGCCTACGCGTTTACCACGTTCGCCGCTTTGCGCATCGGTGGTGAAGCGTGATTTTTCACCCACACTGAAATGGGACAGTATGACAATTTATTCCTGTTGAAGGTCTCTTTGGACCTGTTCCAGGACCATGTAGTATTCCTGTTCGAGCAAGGGGTATCGCTCAATGGCATTGTCAATTTGAACAAATCGATCCTGATCGATTCCGACATCCTCAAGTAATGTTTGAAAACCTGTAATGTCGGTTTCAGGATCTATACCTGCACTTTCTGCCCTGACGTTGACTCTGGCAACTTTTTCCAACTCCTCTTCGGTTACCTCGGCAACAGGATCCAAATCCAACTCCCGCTGTGCTGCCGGTATTTCAGGTATTTCTCCAGGAATTGGTGGCTCTTTCCCGTTTACTTACTGGTAATCCGATTAAGGTTTATATTATCTAACCTTTCATCATCCTTTATTTCTTTATTTCGCTCATCCTTCACTACTAAAAAACGTTGATGGATTTTTACCGTTCAGATCTGATTCAAGGCATACGGGCATGAAAAAGCATATCCTTAATATTGCCACGGCAATGCCATTGCGGATTGCAACCGGTAATGGGCCGATTCGGGTGAAAAGCTACAAGCTGACGGCTTACGACTTGTTTGAGCCGCTTGTCTGAAAATAGCCGGATTTGCCTTGAGACGATTTATGCGATAATAAGAATCACAATGGCAAAAAGAATCTTAGGTGTAATGATGACAAGCACGTCATAATACTGGTAGAGCTCGCCTTTGATATCCTTCAGAAACATCTCCATAGGTTATAATGTTATGAGATCGTTAACTGGGAGTTGTCATAAATCACTGCCAACAGGAGTATAGCCAATCTGAGAATGATTATCCTGAAACGCGATTTCATGTCCGGTTCAATTTAATGTCCCATACGGGGAATGGGAGAAAATCCCTCGCCTTTAGGCGAAGACTTTAGTATGCTTGCGGTATCATGGAAAACTACCGCAAAACGTCTCACAGTGTTTACGATATCAAAT
>SLKA01000026.1 GCA_007134845.1 Balneolales bacterium | reverse complement strand
ATCCCGAGTGGAGCAAACGTGATGAATGTGTTGGTCATGTTGGCCAGGAACATCGCCATCTGACTGCCCGAAAGCAGATTGATGACACGAAGCGTTTCACCGGTGCGCGGATCGGTTTCGCCGAAATCGAATGGCGCCATGATGGCGGATAATACCCATATGAATATCATCAGCAGGAAAAAGAGAATGGCGGGATCAGGTAGCTTGTTTCCGGCTCTTTCGATGACATCCAGAAATCGGCCCAGTAAACCTGGTTGGTTATCGTTGCTCATAATGTGTTATTTAAAAACAGTAAAAAAAATTATCGGATGCGGTTAAGGCACAGCATGGAACAGCGGAAACGGATTCCAATCTCAATCGGATAGAGATAGAGAAATCCTGTGTATCATGCAAGCAAAAAATGCGCCTACCGGATGTGGTAAATTGCGGGTATCTGTTTGGGATCGCTGATGCTGCACTCCATATCCACCAGCTTGCCGTCACCGATGCTGTATATGACACCATGCACGGACAGCTCCTGTCCCTGAAGCCACGCTTTCTGTACAATGGTGCTGCGCCCGAGGTTTATAACCTGCTGGCGCACATTCCACTCACATAGCTTGTCAACGACCTCTGCATCTGAGAGACCTTCAAAATCATCAGCATGATCCTCGTAGATCTGCTTGATCGGACGGATCCAGTTGTCGATGAGACCGTGATCGGTGGCTTCCAGGGAGGCCTTTACACCGCCACATGAGTAGTGTCCGCATACAATAATATGACGTACTTTCAGCACTTCGACGGAATACTGCAGCACGGAGAGGATGTTAATATCACTGTGATGCACCATGTTGGCGATGTTGCGGTGGACAAACATTTCGCCAGGGTTCGTGCCGGTTATCTGATCGGAGGGGACCCGGCTGTCCGAGCATCCAATCCACAGAAATTGCGGCTTTTGCTGTTGAGTGAGTCGGTTGAAAAAGTCAGAATCCCGCTCTACCATACGCCTTGCCCATTTTTTGTTTTTTTCAAACAGGGCAGAAAATTCATTTTCCATTCTTTTATTCATAGTTTATTTGGGGGGTGTGATTTTTGAAATTCTTAAATTAAATGATGAAAGTAAAAGGTAAATGAACCAAATTTCGTATAGCCCCTTCCCTTCGCGTATATCAGAGGCATAATCAGTCGGCTTGAAAAAAATAAAGGAACATAGAGAACTTCTTTTTGCTCTTCTGTGCGGCGTGCTCCTTCTGGGTGCCTGGCTGTATGAGTTGCTGAGCGAGCCGGGATATACGCGCCCCATACCTGTCTATGCTTTGGCGTATTTTTTCGGTGGGTATGATGCCTTCATGCATATGATTTCCAGCCTCAGGCAAAGAAAGTTTGATATCGATTTTCTGATGCTGGTTGCCGCCTCAGGTGCTGCTGTGCTCGGTGCATGGGCCGAGGGAGCGCTCCTGCTGTTTCTGTTCAGCCTTGGACACGCTCTGGAGAATTATGCCATGGGGCGGGCCCGCAAGGCCATAAAGGCACTCGCGGAACTTGCGCCAACCGTCGCACGGATTAAAACGGACAAAGGTGAGCGTGAAGTTGCGGTGGAGGAATTGCAGCCAGGCGACCTGCTGGTGGTCCGTCCGTCTGAACGTTTTCCTTCCGACGGGTTTGTGGTTTCCGGGCGCAGCAGTGTTGATCAGGCACCGATCACCGGAGAAAGTGTACCGGTGGACAAGGAGCCGGTACCATCACCGGAAAAAGCGCGTAAAAATTCAGTTAAACTTGGCCAACAGCACCGCATTTTTGCAGGTACCATAAATGGGGACAGCCTGCTGGAAGTGGAGGTGACCAGCCGCGCCGAGGACAGCACCCTTGCGCGCGTCATCCGCATGGTAAATGAAGCTGAAACCCAAAAATCGCCTACACAACGTTTTGCAGAGCGTTTTGAGCGGGTTTTCGTGCCTGTTGTTCTCGTATTTGTAGTGCTTCTGCATTTTGTATGGATGATTATTGATGAACCTTTCGCGGCGTCATTCTACCGTGCCATGGCCGTTCTGGTGGCCGCTAGTCCCTGCGCCCTGGCCATATCCACACCGAGTGCCATATTAAGCGGTGTAGCCCGTGCAGCCAGACTGGGTGTGCTGGTCAAGGGCGGTCGTCCGCTGGAACAGCTTGGCGGACTCCGGGCCCTTGCCTTTGATAAAACAGGGACGATCACCGGGGGAGATCCGAAAGTGACCGATGTGATTCCTTTGAACGGCCGGGATTCATCGGGACTGATGAGAATGACGGTTGCCGTAGAGCAATTCAGTGACCACCCGCTTGCCCGCGCTGTGGTACGCGGCGGCAAAGAATGGTTAGGCCGCAACTCCGTTCCTCAGGTTAACGATGTTAAAATGGTGACCGGAAAAGGTGTGGTAGGTATGGTTGACGGAAAAATGGTGACCATTGGTCAGGAGAAGTTGTTTGATGGAGCACTGCCGGATGAAATCAGATCCCGACTGGACGATCTGCATGAAAATGGACGAACCACTATTCTTGTTCAGGAGGATGATGAATTTGCCGGCATCATCGGCCTGATGGATATGCCACGGCCCGCCGCGTCCGGAGTGATCCGGAACCTCAGGGAGATGGGGATCCGAAGAATTATCATGATTTCGGGAGACCACCAGCGAGTTGCTGACTCCATAGGTGCGCAGGTGGGTGTGGATGAATCCTGGGGTGATCTATTGCCGGAACAGAAGGTGGATGCCATACGCAAACTCATGGAGCAGGAAAAAGAAGTGGCGATGGTGGGCGACGGCGTCAATGATGCTCCGGCCATGGCCCACGCCACAGTTGGTATTGCAATGGGCGCAGCCGGATCGGATGTTGCCCTGGAAACAGCGGATGTGGCGCTCATGGCCGATGACCTAGGCAAGCTGCCTGTCGCGGTCGGACTCAGCCGCCAGACCCGTAAAATCATCCGGCAGAATATATTCATAAGCCTCGGAATGATCGCCTTTCTGGTGCCTTTTGTGCTCTTTGGCTTTGCAGGAATGGGACTGGCCGTGCTTCTGCACGAAGGTTCAACCCTGGTAGTTGTGCTGAACGCGTTGCGCCTGCTGGGATACAATCACCCCGCCTTTCAGACGGAAAGCGCCTCCTTCACAATGGCGACAGCTTCTTCCTGAATCATCTTTAGGTGATCCTTGCCACGGAAGCTCTCCGCGTAGATTTTGTATATGTCCTCGGTGCCGGAAGGACGCGCGGCAAACCATCCGTTTTCTGTCTCCACCTTGAGTCCGCCGATGGGTGCATCGTTGCCGGGAGCACGCGTCAGTTTTTTCAGTATCGGCTCACCTGCCATGGAGTCGGCTTTGATCTGCTCCGGCGAGAGGCTGGCCAATACCTTTTTTTCATCCGGTGTAGCAGGTGCGTCGATACGCTCATAGACGGGACTGCCATGTTTCTTTTCAAGGGCAGCGTAATGCTCGGCCGGATCTTTGCCGGTTTTTGCCGTTATTTCGGCAGCCAGAAGATTTAATATGATGCCGTCCTTGTCAGTTGACCAGGATGTACCGTCAAATCGCAGGAAGGAGGCGCCCGCACTTTCTTCACCGCCGAATCCGTAGGAACCGTCAAGAAGTCCGTCCACAAACCATTTGAAGCCCACGGGGACTTCGGCCAGTTTCCGGTCCAGATTTTTTGCAACTCGGTCGATCATGCTGCTGGATACCAGTGTCTTGCCAATGGCGGCATCATCACGCCATTTCGGCCGGTTCTGGAACAGGTAGTTGATAGCCACGGCCAGATAATGGTTCGGGTTCATCAGTCCGGCAGATGGTGTTACAATGCCGTGGCGGTCAAAGTCGGGATCGTTGCCGAAAGAAATATCAAAACGGTCCTTGAGTCCGATCAGACTGGCCATGGCATATGGCGACGAGCAGTCCATCCTGATCTTGCCGTCTTTGTCCACGGTCATGAACGCGAACCGGGGATCGGCATCGGGGTTGACCACCTCGATATTCAGGTCGTATTCCCGGGCGATCGGCTCCCAGTACGCCACACCCGAACCGCCCATCGGATCCACACCGATCCGGAGTCCGGCCTTGCGAATTGCTTCCATATCGACCACCTTGCCCAGCTCTTTCACGTAGGGCATCATGAAATCCATGGCCATTACGTGTTCTTTTTTGAGTGCCTGTTCAAATGGCATGCGATTCACTTTTTGGCATCCGTCTGCCATGATCAGGTTCGCCTCATCCTGAATTTTCCGGGTGATGTCGGTGCCGGCAGGACCGCCGCTTGGCGGGTTGTATTTGAAGCCGCCGTCACCCGGCGGGTTGTGTGAGGGTGTGATGACGATACCGTCACATTTGTGCTCTTTTTGCGCACGGTTGCATCCCAGTATGGCGTGTGAAATCACGGGAGTGGGTGTGTAGCCGAATCCTTCCTGATATCCGATGGTGACATCATTGGCAGCAAGCACCTCGATGGCGGTGATAATCGCCGGCTCGGAGAGTGCGTGTGTATCCATTCCGATATAAAGCGGCCCGTCTGTTCCAACCGCTTTCCGGTAATCCGCCAGAGCCTGGGAGATGGCCATGACATGCATCTCGTTGAAAGTGTGCTTGAGCGATGAGCCGCGATGGCCCGACGTACCGAACTGGACCTGATGGAGCGGATCGTCCGGATCAGGCTGATAGGTATAATACGCGGAAATGATCCGTGGAATATTGTCAAGGATGTAGTAAGGTGCTTTTTTTCCAGCTAGTTCATGTATGGCCATGGCGGTTGCAGGGGATTTGAAATATTCGGATTAATCGTTACGTTCTGACTGCAAACATTCAAATCTAAGATGTAGCACAGTGATGTCAAAATCAATTTATTTTATCCTAGGCGGGGTCCTGCTGGGTGCATTCGGCGGTTACGTGTATTGGCATTTCATCGGCTGCAACACCGGGTCGTGTCCGATTACATCCATCTGGTACCACTCCACGGCATACGGAGCCCTGATGGGCGGTTTGATCGGGAATATTGTGACTCCAGCCGGTAAAAAGAAAAATGAGCCAACCCCGTGATGATGAGCCTGTGATCAAAAACCTCGCCGGTTTCGCTGCTGTCTCACAGGCGAACACAGGAAGCTCCTGTTGTGCGTTATAAGTCATTGATATTGCGGTACCCGGATTGAACAGCTGCACATTTGATCTGTCATGCCGCAATTATTCAGAAAGGATGCTGCGGATCTCTTCAATGCGATCAACGGAAGCCTGATCATAGACATGTTCCCGGAAATCATTGTGAATCTGTCTGATGAGATCCCGGGTATTCGATGACGGCTGTTCGCCTGCCACAAAGCTTTCCACCAGCTCAGCTGAATATCCCTGCAGGCCTCTCGGCTCAACCTTGAAAAGGCTGGTCCGTTCGGTCACATACGTATTT
>SLKA01000099.1 GCA_007134845.1 Balneolales bacterium | reverse complement strand
TCGCTTGGAATCACCAAGTACTTTAATACACATCACCTTTTTGGCGCCGCTGTTGTCAGCAACAGTTAGTATGGACTGTGTTTGAATCATGGCTAATAACTTTCTAAACTTTCAAGAATGATTTCTTACTTGGCTTTTTCTAAGATCTCAACCAGTCTCCAGCGCTTGTGCCTGGACAGTGGTCGAGTTTCAATGATGCGTACCAGATCACCCGGTTTGGCTTCGTTTTTTTCATCGTGAGCCATGTATTTTCTGGTCTTGGTGATGTACTTGCCATAGATCGAATGTTTGATCTGCCGTTCAATTGCGACGGTTATGGATTTGTCCATCTTGTCACTGACCACCCGGCCGGTACGTTGTTTGCGTTGATTTCGCTCAGTTGTTTCTGTGCTCATGTTGTGATTATCCTCTATGCTTTGACTTCGGTCTGTTCAGCCCGATTTTTTTCCCCGATGATGGTGCGCAGCCTGGCAAGCTCCTTGCGATGATTCTTGATCGTCGCGGGACTTTCAACCTGCCCGGCTACCGCCTTGTTGAAATAGAGTTTCTGAAGGGTCTCTACTTCGTCCTTCATCCGAGCTTCCAGCTCAGCAACTGACAAATCTCTGAGTTCGTGTGCTTTCATACGTTTATGCGTTACTTGCCCTCGTAATTGCGGCGCATAACAAATTTGGTTTTGATCGGAAGTTTAAATGCTGCGAGACGCATGGCTTCGCGTGCCAGCGACTCTGTAACACCGGTTATTTCAAAAAGGATGCGTCCCGGTTCAACAACCGCCACAAAGTGATCAGGGGCGCCTTTTCCTTTACCCATCCGGGTTTCAGCCGCCTGTTTTGTAATCGGTTTGTCCGGAAAGATGCGGATCCAGGTCTGACCTTCCCTTTGAAGACGTCGTGTTATTGCGACACGGCATGCTTCAATCTGGCGTGATGTGATGAATTTGGGTTCCATTGCTTTCAGGCCAAAATCACCAAAGGCCAGCTGATGTCCGCGGCCGGCCACCTTTCTGATACGGCCCCGCTGAACCTTTCTTCTTTTTACTCTTTTTGGTTCTAACATGATTGAACGTTGTTTAAATCGTTTTTAAATCAGCTTTTTTTCCTGCGTCGCTGACCACCACGGGATCGTTTGGAACGACGTTTTTCCTGTTGTACATCGGCTTCAGGCTTTGCAGTCACGGCACTTGGTGTGAGATCGACATCACCTATGATCTCGCCCTTGAAAATCCAGACTTTCACTCCAATGCTGCCGTAAATGGTCTGGGCTGTGGCCGTTGCATAATCAATATCCGCACGGAAGGTGTGCAGCGGAACACGTCCCTCCTTGTACTGCTCGGTCCGGGCCATTTCAGCGCCGCCCAGGCGACCGGAACATTTGACTTTGATCCCTTCGGCACCCATTCTCATGGCCGAGGCAATGGTTGTCTTCATCGCACGGCGGAATGAAATTCTGGACTCCAGCTGCTGGGCAATGTTCTGCGCTACAAGGTTGGCATCAACTTCAGGTCGCTTGATTTCACTGATATTGATCTGAACATCTTTGTTGGTAACTTTGCGAAGCTCTTCACGAAGCAGCTCAACCTGCTCGCCGCCCTTGCCAATGATGACGCCCGGCCGGCTGGTCATCAGGGTAAGAAGAACCCGTTTAGGCGTTCTTTCTATGATTACACGCGATAAACCGCCGTTTCGTAAACGGGCATGCAGGTAATTTCTGAGTTGTTCGTCTTCCCTGAGATTTTCCTGAACCTGTTCTTGCGAATACCAGTTCGAATCCCATCCGCGGATGATACCCAGTCTAAGACTAATCGGATTTACTTTCTGTCCCAAAACTTATTCCTCTTTTCCTTGGTTTTCATCTTCAAGTTCAGCATCCTTTTTCGTGACAACCACGGAAATGTGGCTGGTCCGCTTCCGAATGGGATGTGCTCTTCCCATGGGAGCGGGCTGAATGCGCTTAAGGGTCGGACCATCATCCACCAGTATCTCCCTGATGACGAGATCTTCATTGTCAAGCGGTTCATCTTCAAAACGGTCTCTGAGGTTGGCTGCGGCCGACCCAATCACCTTGGATACTACCTGTGCCGCACTTTTGTTGACAAACTTCAGCTTGGTCATCGCAATATCAACCTGTTCTCCCCTTACCAAATCCGCAACAATGCGTACTTTTCTGGGGGATATGCGGATATACCGCTGAACAGCCCTGGCTTCGTATATGACTGTATCTTCCATCATCTGTTATTTTTTTTCACCTTTTTTAAGTGGGTGCCCTTTGAAAATCCTGGTCGGAGAAAACTCGCCGAGTTTGTGTCCAACCATATTCTCCGTTACATATACCGGTACAAATTGTTTGCCATTATGCACCGCAAAGGTGAGTCCGACAAAATCCGGTGATATCATGGAACTGCGGGACCATGTTTTAATGACTTTCTTACTCCCGGATTCGTTGGCCTTGTCGACTTTCCGTTGGAGTTTATAGTGAATAAATGGGCCCTTTTTAAGAGATCTTGGCATACCGAATTACTGTTTTTGGTTTTTTCTGCGAACAATAAACTTGGAAGAAAGCTTTTTCTTCTTTCTTGTTTTGTAACCTTTGGCAATCTGCCCCCATGGCGAGCGCGGATGTCCGCCCGATGAACGGCCTTCTCCACCACCCATCGGGTGATCTACCGGGTTCATTACCGTACCGCGAACGGTTGGTCTGATTCCTCTCCACCGGTTTCTTCCGGCTTTTCCTATGGTTACATTGAAGTGATCGGGATTACTGACCACACCCACTGTTGCCATGCATTTGCCATTTACCATGCGAATTTCTCCGGATGGCATTTTCAGCGTGACATTTTTCTGGGTTTTGGCAATGAGCTGAGCACTTGCACCGGCGCTGCGGACCATCTTGCCGCCATTGCCCGGCTGGTATTCCACGTTGTGAACCGTGGTTCCCATCGGCATGTTTTCAAGCGGCATGGCATTTCCGGTATCCGGTGCAACCGATGAGCCGCTGATGATCTTGTCGCCGACTTTCAGTTTGTCCGGTGCTACGATGTACCGCTTTTCTCCGTCTGCATAAGCCAAAAGAGCAATTCTGGCAGTCCTGTTCGGATCGTATTCGATGGTTTTCACCGTCGCCGGAATATCAAACTTGTCCCGTTTGAAATCGATGATGCGGTAACGTTTTTTATGACCTCCACCAATATGGCGAACCGTTATTTTCCCTCTGTGATTGCGCCCACCCGTACGGTGAAGTTTAACAATAAGGGACCTTTCCGGGGTGTCGGTTGTCACATCCGAGAAAACCGGTGCAATGCGGTGGCGTGTACCCGGGGTATTCGGTTTAAGTTTTCGTGTTGCCATGCTGTATATACCTTAAATTTCTGTAAAGAAGTCGATTTCCTGACCCTCTTTAATAGAGATGATCGCTTTCTTGGTTGCATTGGTCCTGCCGGAAATAAATCCGCGGCGGGTGTTGCGACCTTTCGGCTTGCCGGGGTTGATCATGGTGTTGATACCGGTCACCGTAACCTCCGGATACAATTCTTCCACAGCTTTTCTTATTTCAGGCTTGGTTGCGTTTTGATCCACTTGAAAGGCATATTTATTCTCTTTTTCCTGTATGCCTGTAAGCTTTTCGGTTATCAACGGCTTGATTAGAATTCGTTTCATGCTTCAGCCTCCTCTGCCTTTCCTTTCATACTTTCTTCCAGCCGCTTTACCGCACTTTCCTGAAAGACAACAACATCGGCATTCAGTATGTGATAGGTCGCCGGATCTTTCACTTCCATGACACTCACCCTGGGAATGTTGCGGCAGGATCTGTACACCTTTTCCTTGACACCACTGGTGAGAATGAGCACTTTCTTGTTTTCACAGTCCAGCGCCCGGAGTAATTCAACAGCAGAGGCTGTTTTCGGTTCATCATAGTCAAAATCTTCGACTACGGTTACAGCGTTATCTCTGATTTTGTATACAAGTGCCGACAAACGGGCATGACGCCTCATTTTTTTTGTGAGACGGACCGAGTAGTCACGCGGCTTTGGCCCGAAAACAGTGCCACCACCTTTCAGCAGTGGGGAACGGATGGTACCCCGGCGGGCCATTCCGGTACCTTTCTGGCGATATGCCTTGCGGCCGCCGCCCCGCACATCTGACCGACCCTTTGTGCTGGCCGTACCGCTGCGCTTATTTGAAAGGTAGGAACGAACATCCTCATATATCACATGATCATTTGGTTCAATCCCAAAGACAGACTCATCCAGTTCGACCTCACGGCCGGCATCAGATCCATCTGTTTTTAAAACTTTGATTTTCATAGCAAAATGCTGTTGAAATTATGCGTGGTTATAAACTTCTACAATGCGGTTTTTTGGACCGGGAATGGCACCCTTGATCAATATCAAATTGGATTCGGGTATGATTTTCACAATTTCAAGGCGCTTGACCTTAACCCGTTGATTACCGGTCTGTCCTCCCATCCGCATGCCTTTGAATACCCTGGACGGGTCTGAAGATTGTCCAATGGAACCAGGAGCACGCTCCCGATTGTGCTGGCCATGTGTCCGTCCACCAACACCGGAGAAACCGTGTCGCTTTACGACACCCTGAAAACCTTTCCCTTTCGATGTGCCAACAATATCAACATATGTGTTTTCGCGGAACACATCCTCAACTTTAAGGGTGTCGCCCAGTTTTGCGCCTTCAGGCACAAAATCGCGGAATTCGCGAATATAACGTTTTGGGCTGGTGTTAGCTTTGGCGAAATGACCTTTCAATGCCTTGCTGACCAGCTTTTCGCGTTTGTCAACATTGGCAACCTGAATCGCATCATAACCGTCCACTTCCATCGATTTGATCTGTGTAATGACACAGGGATCGATTTCAACAACCGTTATCGGTACATTGTTGCCTCTTTCGTCGAACATGTTGGTCATTCCGACTTTTTTTCCAATTAATCCAGTCATCTTTGTAGGGAACTGATTTCCTGATTACACTTTGATTTCTACATCTACACCAGACGGAAGCTCAAGCTTCATGAGCGCGTCGACAGTCTGGGATCCGGTCGACAAAATGTCGATCAGGCGTTTGTGAGAACGCGACTCAAACTGCTCACGTGACTTCTTGTTTACGTGTGGTGATCTGAGAACTGTGATAATATTCTTGTCTGTGGGCAGGGGAATAGGTCCCGAGACCACAGCGCCAGTTGATTTCACAGTTTTAATGATTTTTTCAGCTGATTTATCGATCAGATTGTGATCGTATGATTTCAGCTTTATTCTGATTTTTTGTTGGGTAGCCACTATAGTACCAGGTTTTAGTCCAGAATTTTACTTACAACGCCGGCACCTACCGTCCGTCCGCCTTCACGGATGGCAAACCGAAGTCCTTCTTCCATGGCTACCGGCTGGATCAGATTCACTTCCATGGCTACGTTGTC
>SLKA01000051.1 GCA_007134845.1 Balneolales bacterium | reverse complement strand
GCGGGTTCCTCTGCCAGACCGGAACATAGCTCACTCCTTTAGCCCCCGTGAGGCGCTGCATCTGCCACTCATCGCCATACAGATAGCTGCTGATGCGTTTGCCTGCCGGCCAGGAAACATTTAGCGTGTCCGCCAGTTCCCGGAAATGGAACTCGTGGAGACGTGCAAGAAACTCTATTTCATTGGTGCTGTAGTTGCGCTTTGAGTAATAAAGCGTGAAGTGCTCGGTCTGGTGAGCGCCGCCGAGCTCCTTCTGGATGCGCGATTCCGGTGATACCAGTCCGTTTCGGGTTGCAAGTGCGTAATTTATTGCAAGGGATACCATCAGCAGAGCAAAAATGCTTTTGAGGATGCGGTCGGATCCGGCAAGGTGGGGAAGAATCCAGAAAACGGCGATCCATGTGAGTGTCATCAGCCGAAAGAGCCCCATCTTTCCCGGATACACAACCGCCTGGTCATAGATGGCACCCGGCCAGTACCCGAAAACATGGTTGAAAAAGTAGAGTTGCGGAAACAGGAGCAGCGGCAGGAGAAGACCGCCGGCCCCGGCCAGAAGCACAAAAGCAATGGACATCATCCTGGCTTTCCTGAAACCCAGAAGCCGCAGTGCGCGTCCGGCCGAGAAGCCGAACAGGATACTGAAAACGGGGATGGTTGCCCAGAAAGCAGCCCCGTCTGCACTCAGGCAGCCTGAAATCGCATCCCTTGCTATAAGCGGAATGGCTGTAGTATAGGTAATTGCAGCAAGCGGCAGCAGATCACGGTCCCTGGCGCCGGGACGGGCTGCCATCCATGCACCGGCAAAAGCCCCGGCCGTTCCGGCCAAAAGAGCCGAATCCAGATGAAACGAACTCACAAGCGGGAAAAAGAGCATCAGGCATCCGGCGACCAGGGCGCCCGCAATGCCTGTCCAGGTCCAGTGTAGATTTATCGTGCCGATTTTCATGATTCCCAGCCAGTCCATCTGTCGTCACCCATCCCCAACTTATTTACCGTCCGGACAAGCGAAACGCAATGATATGATGTTTGAATGCGTATATATTATCTACATATCCTGTTGATTGCAAGAATGTGACTTTCAGGATCTGATCAGAAAGCGGCATGTCCGTTATCATTTTTTTACACGGAATGAATTGCCGCTTTCCTTCTTTATGAGTATTGTGTTTTTATTGAATTAACACGCCCTGCACGCATGTCCGCTTCCAAAGCTGCCAAGATGTTCTTGATGAGAATACTTCCGGTAAAACACCTGAAGGGAATCGAATTGATTCCCGGCTCGCTGATTTTTTTCCTGATGGTTGTGATGGCTACCGCTGCCCGGGGTAATGTCAATGCATTGTTCCATGACAGCAGCCCGGACAACACCAATAACCGGGTTTCCGTCTCGCTTGTACCGGCAGTTGCCGGTCTGGCCGATGTCGACCGTCAGACAGATATTTTCTGGCTGGGGGTCGATATGGACATCCGGGAGGGCTGGCATGTGTATTGGCGCAACCCTGGCGATTCCGGCCTGCCAACCACCATCCGCTGGGACGAGCACGGGTTTTTAACGCCGGGTAAAATCCACTGGCCCCGTCCAGCCCGTTTTGACGAGGATGGAATAACCACATATGGATATTCGGACCGCGTGGTACTGCTGGTTCCTGTGAGCGTCTCACCGGAAAAACACAACGCATCTGAACGTTCCACGGAAAGCAATGCTGCTGATAACGACCGGGAATACGCCCTTTCGGCTCATATCAACTGGCTGGTTTGCAAAGATATCTGCCTTCCTGAATCCACGCAGCTTACCCTTGATGTTGATGACAATGGCGGCTTTTCCGGCTATTCGGAGACCGCTGCCGGAATAATTGCTGAATCTCAAAAACTGGTGCCGGAGAGCGTGTCCGGCTGGCAGGCGGAGGCGGAACTCGAATCCGGCCGGTTTACAATCACTCTGGTGCCCGGCAGCGAAAAGGCCCTGTTTCCCGATTCGGATGACATCTACTTCTATCCACACGAACAGGGAATCATAGAGCATACGGCGCCACAAATAGTGGCTGCCTATGGCGATCGCATGAAACTGGAGGTTGAGGCTTCCCGCTATCTTCGAACCACACCCGGAACGATCACCGGAGTGCTGTCATCAGGTAAATCCGGGAAAAGCTGGTTTCAGGACCGCAGTATTCCGGCCATTGAAATCACAATGCCGGTCATTTCCGGAGCTGATCCGGAGTAACCGGGCAGGCACGTTTTTTTACTATGAAACACCCATCAACCATTGGAGAAAACCATGAAAATCAATACTTCAAGCGTCATGATTCTGCTGTTTGGACTGCTTTTCACCGGCAATGCCCTTGCTGAGGATCGCCACCGTCCGGAAATCGGTAAAAAAGCTCCTGATTTTACACTGACTGACGCCACCGGAAAAAAACATACTTTGTCAGACTATGAAGACAAATTTGTTGTATTGGAGTGGCTTAACCATGACTGCCCCTTCGTTGTAAAGCACTATGCAACCGGCAACATGCAGATGCTTCAGGAGAAATATCGTGACAAAGGCGTTGTCTGGTTTACGATCATATCCTCTGCTCCCGGGAAGCAGGGATATCTTGAGCCCGATCAGGCAAAAAAAATCACCCGGGAAAAAAAGGCAAAGCCTCATGCGGTTCTGCTGGATCCGGACGGAAAAGTTGGGCGCGCCTACGATGCCAGGGTCACTCCGCACATGTATGTCATTGATCCGCTTGGCATGCTTGCCTACATGGGTGCCATCGACGACCGGCCCACAGCGAATCATGACGATGTCAAGGGTGCCCGCAATTTCGTGAGTGAGGCGTTGAATTTGTTGATGGAAGGACAAAGCGTCGAGGTCACCACGCATCAGCCATACGGCTGTACCGTCAAATACTGAAAAAGTCTCCAGGTGGAGCCGGAGTCATCAAATCCGGTCTCCGTGGCTCAAACAACGTCAATATCCGCCCCCCTCTTTTTGTGCGTTCTAACAATTAATGTTGCAACACATATATAACTTTTGTATTATTGAGAGTTGTTCAAAGTGGCACTAAACATTTCGACCTCAATATGATACAGGAAAAAGAAGCCATAAGGGCGCGGTTTCGCAATGACAGGCATAAAGCCGTAGCCAGCTTTCTGTTTACCTATAGCAGTGTGACGTCGCGGCTTCAGAAAATGCTTGGTGAGCATAATCTGACGCTTCAGCAATTCAATATATTGCGCATTCTTCAGAGGCATTATCCGAAACCCTGCTGCAACAATACCATCAGGAAGCAGATGTTGGATGCCCGATCCGACATCACGCGAATTGTTGACCGGCTGGTAAAAGAGGGCCTTGCCAACCGGAAAAACTGCCACGAAGATCGCCGCAAAGTAAATATCATCATTACACAAAAAGGACTGGAACTACTTGCCCGGATGGATCATCTGAATGAAAAAATGGATGGGATCCTGGCATCTCTGACGGATCAGGAAGTTGCCGAGTTGAGCAGGCTGCTTGACAAGATCCGCAGTTATCGCTGAACCATAATGAACTACCGAGCACCCGAACGAACCCGGAGAAACAATGTCGGATAAACTGACCGCGGAAGAGCTGAAAAAGCAGGAGGATTTTAATGCTGAGATCATTCCGCACCTTGATGCTACTTATAATTACGCACTCCGCCTCACGACGGATCCCAATGATGCAGAAGATCTGCTGCAGGACAGCATCGTAAAAGCATTCCGATTCTTCAACAGCTACCAGAAAGGGACAAACGCGCGCGCATGGCTGTATCGCATCGTCAAGAACTCCTACATTAACAATTACAGGAAGGCTTCCCGACAGCCGGCGCACGTGGATTATGACGAAGTTTCCACCTATTACGAAACCATTCGCAGCGAACAAAGCGACACCACGGATCTGCAGACGCAGTTTTACCGGGGCGAATATGACGACGACTTCAAGAAGGCGCTGGATGGGCTGCCCGAAGATTTTCGCACCCCCCTGCTGTTGTGTGATGTAGAGGATTTCACATACGAGGAGATTGCCAACATGCTTGACGTTCCTATCGGTACGGTCCGCTCACGCCTGCATCGCGGTCGCAACCTCCTTAAGGAAAAAATCAAGGCAATCGCAGCAAAACGCGGTTACCTGAAAAACTGAGGAAGGTCCGACGCCCGGCGGCACCCCGGCACGGTATTTCGACAGGTATCTCATGGTGTAAGTTTTACAGGAAACGGGGCATTATCTGTCCACCATTTTGCTCCCCTGAGGATGTTGGCGATGGTTTTTCCATCGGTGATATCACCGCCGTACGCCGCCTCTATCGCCTTCCCAAAGGGCAAACGGACCGGCTTGAGGAACTCGTCGTCATCCACCTGACTATCCGACACCTCAAGACCCCATGTGAGATAGAGATAGATGATCTCATTGGTATAGCCGATGCACGGGTGGAATCCGCCCAGGGAGATCCAGTGCGCCCCGCGAATACCCGATTCCTCCTCCAGCTCTCTTTTGGCCGTCACAAGCGGGTCCTCGCCGGCATCGATTTTCCCCGCCGGCACCTCCAGGAAATTCTGGCGCAGCGGATACCGGTACTGTTTTACCAGCTGCACTTCGCCCGTTTCGAACACCGGCAGCACCGCTGAAGCACCGGGATGATCGATCCATTCCCGGTAAGATGTACTTCCATCCGGGAGCTGCACCTTGTCCTTGTATACATGCAGCAGATTGCCCGAAAAAATTTTCTCGGAGTCGAGTTTCCTCTCCAGAAGGGAATGGTCAGTTTCTTTCGTGTTCATCCTATAAATTTCTATTTTATGTTGCCGGGTAGCTGTTCAGTGCAAGACGCAAGGTACAATGATTCACCCGGAAAAATAAACTGCAAAACAAATACACACCCGGCAATAACGCTGTAATCGCACTAGTCTGAGATCATTTGTAACCCCGGAGCGCCTTGAACAAAGTCACCAACATTGACGGAAAAATCATACCTGTTAAACAGGATGTCCTTACGCTTGCCAATGCCATTTCCCTGTCACGGGCGCTTATTGCCGTGCCGATCCTGATACTGCACCACGCCTCGGGCAAAGAGGCCAACTGGCTCATCGTGGCGCTCATAGGCTATGCCTTCATCTCCGACTATCTCGACGGCTATTTCGCGCGGAAATTCAACCAGGTGACGGAGTTCGGCAAGGTTGCCGATCCGCTTGCCGACAAGATCTGTGCCATCATCCTGTTCTTCTATGCCGTACTGATCGATATCATTCCGGTTTTTTTCCTGGCCATAATGATCATTCGCGACGGACTGATCCTGACCGGATCGCTGATGATCAAACGCAAACGCGGCAAGTACGCCATGTCGGTCGCATCCGGCAAGGTAGCGGTAAATGTGCTCGCGATATACTGGATTGTCGCATTTTTCTTTCCCGAAAGACAGCAAACAATCGAATTTTTAATGTGGCTAAGCCTTATTTTGATGATATACTCGCTCGGCTCATACGTGCACCGCTACATTCAGATTCAAAAGAAAGGCGCCGAGTACAACTGAGCCG
>SLKA01000075.1 GCA_007134845.1 Balneolales bacterium | reverse complement strand
GGCGCGCTGATCATCAAATCCAAAATCCCGCTGAATTTCTGGGAACTGATCATCATCTTCCTGCTGCGCACCCTGGTCACCCTGCCCATCATTACACTGATGGCGCATTTCCTGTTTTTCTAAGGAACAGAGTTTGTGGGGATGAGCGGTGCGTTGCGAACCCGAACGGACCTGCATGGCGTCACCTATCGCAGTACGGTGAGTTTAGGCGCTTGCTTACTTCACCAGCGTCATCTTTTGCGTTTTCACGAACGATCCGGCCTGGATGCGGTATACATATACGCCGCTGGCCAGGTGGGATGCATCGAAGGTAGCCGTGTGCTCCCCGGCCTGCTGATGCCCTTCAAACAGAACGGCAATCCTCTGCCCTACTACATTATACACCTCAAGGCGCACATCGGATTCTCTCGGCAGATCATAGCGGATCTGCGTTCTTGAATTGAATGGGTTCGGGTAGTTCTGCATCAGGCGAAACACACCCGGCAGACTCGCATGATCGTGGTCGTCGAAGGTGTCGGTCAGCACTGCCTCGAGGGACTCCCAGGCCCCTTTGTACGGCGCTTCCGGATTTCGCTCATTGCCGAAGATATCGGTGCTTACGGCCGGCAGAAACGAACCGGCAAGCGAATTATCACCCTCTGATCCAGGAGCCAGGCGCAGGTCCGAATCCGACCGGTAGTGCACAAAAACGGTCCGCGAGTTCTTATCTGCTCCTGACAGCTCGCGCCAGTCCGTGATGGCAGGCGCATCCTGACCCTCGAACCGGCCGACCGATGCCTCCAGTGCCACATCCAGATTGTTGTTGCGCACCGTGCGCAGTAGCCCGGTATGCCACACCCACCCGTAGGCGTTGCTCTGCTCATGCCGGTTGCTTAGCAGGTTATTGATGACAAAGAAACTCGCCGGATCCGGATCATCGCCGGCGTCCACGGACTCCCATCCGATAGCCGCGCTCTGCCCGCTCTGGCCCGTCCGACTCAGGCAGATCGTGTTGTGCAGCAGGTTATAGCGCTCACCCTGACCCTCGCGGTGCACCGCTATGCCATAGATCCGGCTGGCATGGCTTGGCCCCCGGCTCTCAAAGTCACCGGCCCCACTGATCATATTGTTGACGAGGTTGTGCATCCCTTCGTTCAGATTGATGTTGATACCCGCTGCATAACGCGCCGAGGAGGCATTGATCCCCAGCATCCGGATCTGGTTGGCACGGACTGTGGTTCCCCTCGCTCCGGCCAGGTACACCCCGGCATACCACATCGGATCGGCATGATCTCCGGTGATTTCGATGATGTTATCCAGATAGGTATTGTTGTCCACATAAAAAGTGGTAATACCGCGATGCGCGGCAACAATATGGCTGCCGGTCACGCTGGCCCGCACCCGAAGCATCGGACTGCCCGTACCCCACAGGCGCACACCGTCGCGGAAGGGATGCTCCCGGCTGCCGATGTGCAACCCCTCCAAGGAGATATGCTCCGGAACAACCGTAGCCTCATCGTCACGGCGCACCTGCACACCGACGGTTCCCGACTGCGGACCAAACTCATGGGTGATATCCAGGTTGCGCAATGTCACATAACGGCTGCTTCCTGCAACCCAGACTGCCTGAATCGCATCATCCTGCTCCAGATGCAAGCGAAGATCGCGCTCCTCACCGCCATCAATGGTCACATGCGAAGTGTTTTCGATCAGAATCGGATGGGCAATGCGGATGGTGATATCCGGTCCGGCCGGCTCAATCGTCATTCGCGTGGAGCTGGTCAGATCCTCGCGATTGAGGACAAGCCCGGCACCCGTCTCGTCAAGATCCTGGTGGATGATCATCCGGAACCGGCCTTCCGCTCCGTTCACATTCAAATGGGTGAACGCCTCAGCCAATGAAACAAAACCCTTGTCGTGCTCACCCTGCGGAATGTGATAATCACCAATCAGAGTCGGAGCCAGCGTTGGGTCCGGCTCATGGGCGCCCATGTACGGGAACAAAGGATGACGCTCATTTCCAAGAAAATCAAGCGGAACCACATCATGGAGACTGACCCCGGTGAGCATATGATCTCCCTTCGATCCCTCATCCAGCAGCAGGGTTCCCTCAGCAAGGGCAACAGCGAAACTGACGGGGACAGAAACGGCCCTGTCATCACCGGTTGCCGACCGAAAATCCGCGAAAGTGGTGATTTCCTGGCCGCCGGCATAGCCGAGCAGTGCTCCCCCGGCGACATGCCAGTTATTAGCCTCTGACATCCACCCGGTATCAGCATCCAGCACAAGGCCGGCCGCACCTTCCAGCCCGGAGCCATTGGATTCATGTTCACTTGCAAAAAGATTATTGCGCACATCCAGGGTCAGGTCATCCCCGTGCCCGCCGGTAACCCGCATCAGTGCAGACGCACTTTCCTGTGCAAGACCGGATAAAAGTACGGAGTTATGGTATATCTGCACCATACCACGGCCGTCCTGGTAACCGGCATCCAAACGAATGCCATTGGATTGATACATGCCGTCATCACTTGAGACATCGCCGGCATCACTAGAGGCATTACTGGCATTACTGGCATCACTGGTGATAAAATTGCTGGTGTAATAACGTGCGTTGCTGGTGGCGTAACGAGATGCATCATCGCTGCCCGTCGCACCGGAAACACTCTTCCCGAAATCGTCTGCCATGTAATGCAGCGTCACCATATTGTTGGCCAGCAATACATCATCCCAAATATTCTCCAACCGAATCCCCTCTGCGATACCCGATTCGGGTGCCGCTTCGACCGAGATCGCGTTGCTTTCAATGCGGGCCCGCCCGCCTTTCAGCGTGACCGCGCTGGTTCGGGTGCCGGTCGCCGAAGTTGTCCGAAGAACATTGTCGGATATATCAATATCAAAACCGTGGCTGTCAAAATAGATCGCATTCTGCCGGACATGAATATGATTCCGGGTGATGGTCAGGTCAACAGGCGACGTGCCGCCAGCTTGCACTCCATTAATAAACGGCGTGGACTGCCCACCTACACGATTGTTCGAAAACGTGACATTGCGCGGTCCGCTCACCCCGGCGTCCGAACCGACGGACAGGGCATAGCGGACGGTGCCCGGATCCGTATCACCGGAAAAGTTCAGATTTTTCAGGTTGACATGTTCTGAAGCCGCAGAAATGTTTACCATGCCGGATTCATATCCGGTGAAGTGAAATGTCAGCCCGGGATTCTCGAATCCGTCGTCCCCGTCGATGGTCACATGCGACGCAGAGATGGCAAAAGGACGATCGGTCGTGATAACCGGCTCAACGCCCTCATCAGCGGTAAGCCAGAACTGAGTCCGCTGAGAGAAACCGGTGGTCAGTGTGAGATCCTCTCCGGTCTCGTCAAGATCGCCGGTGATGATAAACCGAATGCTGGTTTCGAGGGTGTCCCGGGCATTGAGCCAATCCAGACCCTCTTTCAGCGAAGCAAACCCGGCTTCATGTCCGCTCTGCGGAATATGGTAATCTACCGCCGGCATCACCCCTCTGGCAGAAACCGCCCAGGGCACACTTTCAAGATTCTGGTTGCCGTAATTATAACCCGGCCAGTCATAGACCACATTTTCGCCATTGTAGGATGGATAGGCGACGTTCTTGTTGCCATACGGATCGTGCACGATGACGGTCCGCCGGTCCTCCTGCACCCCAAGAGCCAGGATGAGATGTCCGGCCGAGGTCAGCATCACGCAAAGCGGGTAGGGGTTGCCGTCCTCAAGCTCACTGACCAGATCCAGATAGGGAAGCGACCAAACCTGGACCGACTCCAGATCGTGCCGGTTGATATAGCCGGCCATGGTGCTTCGAGGACTTCCGGTGCTCCCGTAGAGTGAGCTCCACATGTAGCCCATGCCGCCCATGACGCCACGGCTTACGGTGTTGTAGGTAAATCCGTAAGCGGTGTACTCCCTGGCCACGTAATTGGCATAGTCCCTGGTGATGCCCTGGTAGCGCGATGACGGCCATGGCGGCACTTTTTTAAAATAACCGAGAGCCATGGCAGCCGTAGTTGGCGCGCAGGAGGCGTAGTTGTAGTTGTTGCCCGAGAAATAGGGAGTGTCCCAGACCTGGTTGATGAAGGGCACGTCCGTAATGAGAACCGAAGCATTCAGGCTCTGCACATAGCTTTCTGAAACGGAGTCGGATTCCGGATCATCAGCCGGATCCGTCGTCTGATCAATCGCCGGGTCAGTCGTCTTGTCGGTCGCAGGATCAGCATCCGGATTTATGACCGGGGCCGATTTAAAATAAGGACCGCCACCATCGCCGGATGAGTGTTCGTACATTGGCATCCTCTGACTGCTTTTTTTTTCGATGCGCATGATCTTGTTCCGCAGGGCATCGTAGTACAACACATCCCCGCTATCTGCAACACTGGCATCGCGGGCTGCCATGGAAGCAGGATCGGTCAGTGTCGCCTGCTCCAGGCCGTTAAACGTGCTTTCCACTATAGAGACGCTTTTCAATTCAAATCTCTCGATTTCCGATCGCGTGAAGACCAGGGTTTCAGAATCTTCGTGCCAAGAAGGGTCTGCACCCTGACCCAGCCTGTAGTTCCTTTCTGTCTGCATCGAATAGACGAACAACTCGCCGCCGTTGCTCATATAGGCGATTTTCCGGCTGTCGTAGCTCCACACCGGTCCATGGACCGCAAACCCGGATTCGCTGATCTCCCTGACTTCACCCGTTGACAGATCCTTGACAATCAGCTTGTCATATTTGTCGTTGAAAACAACATGGCGCCCGTCCGGCGATACCGGTGCGATATTCGCATAATATCCCAGATCATACTTCTCCGGGGTATCGGGGGAATCCTCTGTGCCCGGGGTGTCCGGGATGACCGCTCCGTCACGAAACACCAGCAGGCTGTTTCCAACCGTGAACGCGTAACCGTTGTTTCCGAAAAATGAGGGCTGTCCGCTTGCCCGGACGTACTCATGAAGCAGTTCCATCTCGCCGGTGACAAGATCCAGTATTGCGGGTGCCTGCAGCCCATCCTCGTTGATATGCTTGAAACCGATCCTGTTTTTATCAGGCGAAACCGTGTTGTACATCCCCGCACCGGCAGAAGCAACAAGCGTGCTTTTCCGCTTACCGGCGATCAGGTAGATTTCGGAGGCGTAGTTGTTGGTCGCAACGATGCCGTGCGGTGTCTCCTTCGGTTTTCGCAAATATCCCTGCTCTTCGAGCTTGTATGTGTCGCTGATGATCTGACCATACAGAAGAGCGGGTAAAATCAGAATGGATATGAAAAACAGTGCGAAATGGGTCGTTATTTTTTTCATTGGTGATTTATCCCGTGTTCAATCACATTGAAATGCTGCATGGTCAATGGTGATACGCCTGCTTCGAAGTGATTGAAAATAAATATTTTGATATCCATGGTGGCCATGAACCTCAGACCACGAAAAATATAATATGAATACAATCGTGCAATTTGCGGATTACGGACATAACCTGCAAGAAACCTGCAAGAAAAACCGGACCATTCTCAATCGTTTCTGAAAGAAAGCTCAGAGATGATTATGAGACATAACGGCCATCAGGCATTATGACAATCAGGCACAGTGACAATCAGGCATAATGAGAAATGTCCGGCAACGACAGATCCCCGGCAACGACAGATCTCCGGATTTCATGCCCGTAAAAAATACTATATTGGGATCCGGTAGCAACAGCTAACCGCATCACTCCGACCGGCAGCAGCCACGCTCCATGAATACCAACACACATACCACCAACACACATACCATTATCGGTGCCATTGCAGGCGATGTAATCGGTTCGATCTACGAATGGCAGACTATCAAGACAACCGATTTTCCGCTCTTTTCGGAAGGATCGGACTTCACGGATGATACGGTGCTGACCGTAGCTGTGGCCGATGCCATCCTCAACAAAAAGGACTTTGCCGGCACCCTGTGGAAGTACGGACGCCGCCACATCAATCGCGGGTATGGCGGCATGTTCATTCGCTGGCTTCAGGGAAAAAAGCCGAAACCGTACGGCAGCTATGGCAACGGGTCGGCCATGCGGGTGAGTCCGGTCGGGTTTGCCTGCGACTCGATGGAAAGCGTTCTTGATCTGGCAAAACGGTCGGCTGAGGTCACCCACAATCATCCCGAAGGCATCAAGGGTGCACAGGCGACCGCAACAGCAGTGTTTCTGGCAAAAACAGGAACCTCGAAAAAGGATATACGCGAGTATATTGCCCTGAAGTTCGGCTATGACCTGAACTTCACACTTGACAGCATCCGCCCGGGGTACGAGTTCAATGCAACATGCCAGGGGTCGGTTCCCCAAGCCATTGTCGCATTTCTGGAAAGTGAAGACTATGAAGATGCGGTTCGACTTGCAATATCGATCGGCGGCGACAGCGATACCATCGCCTGTATTACCGGTGGAATCGCCGCTGCGTGGTACAAGCATATTCCAGATGAAATCGTGGAGTATGTGCACGGGGTGTTGCCTGAAGACTTCCTTGCAATCATTAACCGGTTTGATGAAATGTATGGCAGATCATCATCCCGTTAAGTCGGAGTCAAGCCCCTTTACACCGGCATATTTCAGGCACAACGTCAGGACTATGCCATAGCCGATATGCATGATGAGTCCGGCAAGGATCAGCAGACCCGGAACCCAGGTATCAAGATAGAAAAAGCCGAACCAGTCCCCTGCCGCCAGCGACACAAGCGGTGACAGGATCAGTCCGGATACGACCGATATGACCAGCCCGTACACCAGACCCTGAACAAACCAGTTTCCCGGAATCCTGCCCATCAGAAAAACCACCCAGATGAGCGCCAGCAATATGCCGCCCATGAAGAAAGCAGTATTACCCCATAAAATGTCATAAGGCTCATCTACATGGACCTCGTTGAAGCTGCCGACGATGATGTGGCCGATGTCAACGACCGGCAGGCCGATCCCACCCTGAATAAATGCAATCATCGACATCACAAAAGTGGCGATGAAACCGGAAATTACGGTTCTCCAAAACGTTCCCGAACTGATCATAATATCACCTCTGAATACATGCGATTCTTGTTAGGTTTCATACCGGCAGTGTTTTCGTCATCCGTCAGGTACTAACAATGGATAAGATTCTGTTTCATAACTTATTGATAAATCACGAGAGTCGCTAAAAATATGATGCTGTTTTCTTTTCGCCGGTGCCGTACGGCACTCCATCCACCTGTCTGTTTCGCTCCTGACACCCGGCCGGCTATGCGCCGGAAAATGGTCCTGGGTGGATGATCGTCAGCTGCAATTGATCAATACAGCGTGACGGTACGGACTTTCGAGCAGAATTGAATGGACAGAATTTAAAAATTCTTAAATTACATTTTAACATATATTTGTGCGTATGCAATTATTTTATTATACTTTTTAGTGCATGATTGCAACAGCTGGATCTTGATTATGTTTAATGCACAGGAAGAGGGAAGTCAGCCATTTTCTATGGATTCACCCCGGATCACAGCCCTGCTAAACGCCCACTCCTCAGGTGACAAGAAAGCGCTTGACCGGCTCATGCCGCTGGTATATGATGAGTTGCATCACATCGCCCGGAACCGCCTGCATGGTGAGGGACCCGACTGTCCTGTCAGCACAAACGAGCTGGTGCATGAGACATACCTTAAGCTACTGGAATTCAACCGAATAAAATGGCAGGACCAATCTCATTTTTTCGCTATTGTCTCACAAATCATGCGCAATATCCTGGTGGATTTTGCAGTGAAACAGCAGGCATATAAACGGGGCGGCAAGCGACAGCGGGTGAAACTGCATGACTCCTACACCATAACTGAAACCAATGTGCACGACGCGCTCTCCCTCCGGTTCGCTCTGACACGGCTGAAAAAGGTCAACAAAAGAGTGCTTCGCGTTGTTGAGTGCCGCTTCTATCATGGACTGAATGTTGACGAAACAGCAGAAACACTTGGCATTTCCACACCGACAGTCTATCGGGACTGGAAAATGGCACGTGCCTGGCTAAACAGGGAACTGAACGGCATGCAAAAACCGCCCTAATCCTCCGCCGTGGACGGTTCAAGCACGTATTCCACCTGGTAAATTTTTGTCACCGGAAATTCACTCTTTTTTCCATGTTCATGAATCAATTCCTCGTTATCTGCGACATAGACACAATGTGTCCTGTTTTCGCTGATATAGGAATGAACCCATTGGATTTCCGGACCGATATCCCGCAATGCTCTTACAGATTTGAGAGCGGCTGCCTGACGGTCACGTCCTTTAAGTGTGTCAACACCCGGCACTTCGCGTTCGATTACATACTTTGGCATAATCCTGTTAGTTTAAGTGGATGAGAAGTACTATTCATTTGCAAAACAATTCCGTTTCAGGAATCATGGGCTGAGGCATATCCCCGGCTCTATTATTAAGCGGAAAAAGAAGGCCATTCCTATCATGCAAATTTGACTGTATTCATCCGATCCTGAAAATCTAAACGGCTGGCAGGCGAAGGCAAGTCGGGGTGCAATTCTTGTGTATTATCACAATCAGGTCTTGGTCAAATATCCCCGTTTTTGACAATGGGTCAGATATTTTGTTTTTTTATATACGACGTAAATAACAAATAAATCGTCCCATAAATGGTGTATATAGTCTTGTATTGCAATCACACAACCGGGGCTTAGAGGCAATAGAGGCTACTGATATCCGCAATCAAACGCAGAGGACAGCATGCTCTACCTGTCATTCAGCAAGGCCATGTTGAACAGCTGATGGTCACTATACACTCTGCCCTGATTTACCCCGGACACAGATTGCGTCACAGAATGAAATCAACACAAAACCGAGGATTATTATGTTACAATCCCTACAGCAATACATTCATAGATCTGTCACTTTGGTGATACCCGCTTTTGTATTTCTGATGACCGGAGCTACCCAGGCACAGGACAACAATTGTGATACCACTGTTGAAAGCGGAGATCTCATTCAGGACGCCATCGATGAGGCATCAGCCGGCGAAACCATTTGTGTTGAGGACGGCGTCTATCAGGAAGAACTCATCATGGATGTTGATGGTCTTGCACTCGTTTCCGCCGGAGAAACAAAGCCGGTCCTGGAAGGTATAGCTGAAGAAACAACCGGAATCACCATCCAGTCCAGTGAAATAACCATCCGTGGATTCAGGTTTGAGTCGCACGTAAATGCCATCCTTCTGGAGAGAGAACAGGAGAACATTTCTGATCTCAACATAGAAAATAATTCATTCATACATGTGGAATACGGCATTATGTTATGGGAACCGGAGGATGTAGTGATCCATAACAACTCGTTCCATCCACCCTCCGAAAATGTATTTCCCCGATCTGCCATACAGTTACGGCGGCAAATTGCAGGTGTAACCATCTCGGAGAATCACATCAATGAGTGGCGCAATGGCATCTCGGCCGATGGCGGCGCTTTTTTTGATGAACCCGAATGGGATACCGGTCATGATATCGAACTCCATATTACCGGTAATGTAATCCGTAATTCTCCGTTTCGCGGCATCCCTCCCCAACCTGTCGCTATTGAAAAAGCTCATGCCCTGAAAGGTGATGTCATTATTGAAAATAATGAATTCTACGAAAATGAATCGGGTACCGGACTACCGGCCGATGTTTACATTGAAGAAGTTCACAATGTAATCATACGTGAAAACATTCACCGCGGGTCGGAATGCGGGCCTTACTGGGTCAGGGATTCCGAACATATCGAGATAAGGAACAATGACATTGATATCGGTGGCAACAGTCCAGTTAGTGCCATAAGGCTCGACGGCCATTCCTCAAATGGGATCGTCGCGGATAATATAATCCGGGGAATTACACGCAGCAGTTCTGCGAGCGGATATGGCGTATTAATACGGTCAGCCAATAATAATCAGATAATCGGAAACGAGATTCGGGAAGTCTCTTACGGGTTCAGGATTGAAGCCGATTCTGTGTATGTCGAAGATAACATCATTGAAGAAACACGCCGCATCACAAATGACGGACGCGTATTTCCGCTGCCCGGATTCCGGATTGATGATAGCTCGGCTAATAAAATCGAAAACACAACCATTAGCGGTGTACTCGTTGAAGGAGAATTCCATCGCTGGGAGGTTCAGGAACACAGCATGGTCTTCGAAGATGTGGAAAAGCTGTCCGGTATCGATGAGCCAATCGATCGCCCGGAGGATTTCGCATCCGCCGGAATTTATCTGTACTTCGACTATTTCAACACGGACGATAGCCGGGCTGACATCATGATAAGTTACGCCGACACCAATACCAATAACATCGACGTGCAGGAGGAAAACCTACGGGCAATGATCTATAATTATGAATTTGATCAGTGGGAAGTTATCCCGTATCCGAATGGCGTCAATACCGATGAGGAACATGTGTACGCACGTGTAACGAAACCCGGAACCGTTGGCCTGTTTGAACTGGGGGATGTTGCTTTGGCATATGGAGATTTTCAGGTTGACGACCACATCCTCGCCGGATATGATACCTTCCCGCTCAATGTGATGGGAATTGTTTCAAACGTCGGTATTCAAAGCGGGCCTTATGAGATCGAGGTCCTGGTCGATGACGAGGTCGTAGAAACCATACAGTCGACGGTCGATGGCGAACTGACGGATACCGTATCTATCTCACACATCATGCAGGGAGCCGGTATGTTTGAAGTCACGGTCAGAACCGACGACGTCGTGATTCTCGTTGAAGAGATCGAGGTGGTTTCACCTACTGCCGGTGATGAAGGGTCACAGCCCGACGAGCAGCCCTCCGAATTTGTTCTCGAACAAAATTATCCCAATCCTTTCAACCCGGCAACGAACATCCGTTTCGGACTCCCGGAAGCAAGCCAGGTTCAGGTAGCCGTCTATGATCTCCTGGGCCGGAAAGTCGCCACACTTGTCGACGGCTTTAGAGAATTCGGGTACCACGATGTGGTTTTCGACGCCGGCCACTTGTCAAGCGGTATGTACATCTACCGGATCCGTGCTGGCGAATACGAGGACGCCGAAACCATGCTGCTTGTAAAATAGTGTCATATGAACCTAACTGTAAATAACATCTTAACTTGTCCACCGATTGACGTCAGTGCAAATCTCTGCCGACAGGAAAGAGATTCTTCATTATATTACCTGTTTCACCGTATCATCGATATAAGGCAACCCAATGAAGAACTGCATTTTCCTGTTCGCTCTTACACTGTTATTCTCACCCGTTCCCTCAGCCGGCGCCCTGATTTCCGGCACCCCGATTTCCGGCGCTCTGATTTCCGGCGCTCCTATTTCTGACACCCCGTCAGTGAATGCCACGAATATCGCTTCTGCGGAAACCACCTCCTGGCAGGCTGCCGCATCCAGGGCGCAGGAGGACCAGCGGATCCGAAATGCCGTGGAATCGGTCCGCGAGGCAGTTGCACCGGACAGCCGGGTTGCCGTCTTCGATATTTCCTGGGAAATCCGGGGCATACAGGTGCTGCTCAGCGGAGAAGTGGACCATCCGGAAGCGCGGGACCGTGTCGTTGAAGCCGTCAGAGAGGCCGGCTTTTCGGATGTCACGGTTAACATCGTTGTGCTTCCGCATCCCGGGCTTGGTCAGAATACCTTTGGCCTGGTACGGGTGAGTGTGGGCAACATGAGAGCCGAGCCGCGCTTCTCCTCCGAGCTGGTCACGCAGGTGTTGATGGGCACACCACTTGAAGTTTTGAAACGGCAAAGAGGCTGGTTCTATGTCCGGTCACCTGACAACTATCTGGGATGGATGAGTTCCGGTTTGTTTGAACGGATGAATCAGCAGCGGCTCAAGGAATGGAATAATGCGGACAAGGTGATCATGAACCACTATCACGGCATGGCATACGAGGAACCGACGGCCCAGTCGCTCCCGGTGAGCAACGTCTCCATTGGTAACAGGATGATGCGAACCGGACAAAGCGGCGACTGGATTGCTGTTGCGCTGCCTGACGGAAGAACCGGCTTCATCCCGTCAGATATGGTTGAACCATACGACAGCTGGAAGCAAAGCCGCGAACTCACCGGCGAAAACATCGCCCGGACGGCAAAACAGTTTATCGGCATCCCCTATGTGTGGGGCGGAACATCCGCCAAGGGATTCGACTGCTCCGGGCTGACCAAGACCGTGTTCTGGCTTAACGGGATGGACCTGAGCCGCGATGCGAGTCAGCAGATCCTTATGGGCGAGCATGTGGATCCGGGTGAACAATTCGAAAATTTGCAGACCGGCGACCTCCTGTTTTTCGGACGAGCCGCATCAGCCAACTCACCCGAACGTATTGTCCATGTCGGCATTTATCTGGGCAACAGGGAGTTCATCCATGCTTCCTATCTGGTACGGATCAATAGCCTGGATCCGGATGCCCGGAACTTCGACCGGTATGAATACAACCGGTTTGTCCGCGCACGCAGGCTCATCCATTGAGCGGGACAGCCGGGTTTGCACTGTAAACACAAATCGAACCACAAAACAAATCACAATCACATATGAAACCATTTCTCTTTTCTTTCCTGATCGCAGCCATGTGCCTTAGCCTGAGCATCAGCCTCAGCGCCTGCGGGGACGAACAACCCGAACCGGAACATGTGTATCCACCCGAGGAACTGTTCCTAACCGATCTTGACATGGATCAGGTCGCGTTTTTCGAAAATCTCTCCGGATTCTGCGGTGAGACCTTTGCCGGTGAATCCACCTATCCCGAAAACGAGAACCATGTGCTGGTCGGAACCCGACTGCGCGCTCATCTCTCCGAGTGCAGCAACGACATGATCCGCATTGAGCTGTATCGTGACAGCGACTACTGGCACGGCGCCTGGGTGCTGGAAAAGCGCGATGAAGGGCTTCATCTGTTTCATGACCACCTTGGCGATGAGCGCACCATGGATGACCTCGGCGAAGATGACGCACATGGATATGGCGGGTATGCCAGCGATGCCGGCTCCGCAACCCACCAATTCTTTCCCGCTGATGATGCCACCGCCGAAATGCTCCCCGAAGCGGCCACCAATGTGTGGCTGATGGAGCTGGACCTCCAAAATGACCGGTTCATCTACTATCTGGAACGCCATGACCAGCCGCGCTTCCGGGCGGAACTTTACCGCCAGTAACCGGTGGGTCATGCGTAATTATGACCGCAAAAGCGATCATCTTATGCCGATACTCGACAAGTTCAGCCGTCAGCTCCCCAAAACCCGCAAACTGTTCCAACGAGAGATACTTATCCTGCTGGGCCTCTTTTTCCTCATGCTGCTGCTTCGCGGCGGGATTGAGATCCGTGACACTTTCGTGGTGGACCGGGCTCTGCAATTCGACAACTGGGCGCTGACAATCGCCCGCCAGCCCGACAATCCCGAATACCTGCGCGGACCGCACTGGGTCGACGAGGCCGTCCGCGACCTCACCGCTCTCGGCGGCGCCGCGGTCCTCACCTTGACAATCATCTTTGTCTTCGGCTACCTTCTCCTCAAGAAAAGCTACCGGTCCGCCGCCCTGGTCATTATCGCCACCATTGGCGGACTCCTGATCAGCCTTCTGCTCAAGGATTTCTTCCTCCGGGATCGGCCCGACATCGTGCCCGCCCTTATGGTCGAAACATCGCCAAGCTTCCCAAGCGGGCACTCCATGCTCTCCGCGGTGGTCTACCTGACCCTTGGGTCCCTGCTGACGCGCCTGGAAACCAGCTCACGCATCCGCACCTACACTATCACCATCGCCATCCTGGCCACCGTAATCGTCGGCATCTCCCGGGTGTTGCTCGGCGTCCACTTCCCCACGGATGTGCTTTTCGGCTGGACGATGGGCTTCTTCTGGGCATCGCTTTGCTGGTTCGTGATGATCGTCCTGCAGGATCAGAAACTGGTGGAAGTCCGGCTGGAGGTAGAACCGGACGAGGACCCGGAGTACCTGTTGGAGGACAGCGACGACGGTGATGAGAGTGTCTGACCAACTGCCGGCCCGCTCTTCCCACAGGCAGCACCGGTTCGCACCTAATCTGCTTTGATAAAAATTCTGCAGGCAGTATTATTGATATCAATATTGCTTCAATCGGCGCACGGTTCTTCATTCTTTCGACCTCCTTTATCATTACCGAACATGCGATCCCAGTCAGCCTTTCTGGTCATTTTTCTGCTCTTGGCAACTACCTTTCTTGCCGGCACATCCGCATCCACCCATGCAAAACAAACCGAAACCCGCAGCCACCCGGCGCTATCAGATCCCGACACCCTTCGGGTTATTGTAGATGAGATCATGGCCGGCTTCATGGACAGCCTGAACATAGCCGGTGCCTCAGTGTCCGTGGTCCGTGACGGACAGCTGTTTTTTTCTGGTGGATACGGCCTGGCCGATGTGCGGCGGCGCGTGACTGTCGATCCCGGCCGGACTCTGTTCCGCATCGGGTCTGTCACCAAGCTGTTCACCTGGACCTCTGTCATGCAGCTGCGCGATGCCGGCATGCTGGATCTTGACACCGATGTGAATGAATACCTCGATTTCATGATACCGGAGCGGTTCGGCCAGCCCATTACTCTGCGGCACCTGCTGACCCACACGCCCGGTTTCGAAGACCGGCTTTTCGGCATCATGGGAGGTCCGCCGCGCGGCGGACGGGCAGACTGGCTGGCGCGCAACATGCCGGAGCGGGTGTGGCCGCCCGGACAGTTCGCCGCTTATTCTAACTACGGCACAGCGCTGGCCGGGCATATCGTGGAGCGGGTGAGCGGAATGCTGTGGGAGGATTATGTGGAGGCGCATATCCTTGACCCGCTCGGCATTACCTTTGCCACCACCCGGCAACCGGTGCCGGACCGGCTCGAACCGTTCGTTCCCAACGGTTACCAATGGCAGGACGAGGCATTCCGCCACCAGGAGTTTGAACGGTTTGAGGTGCAGCCCGCTTCCGGGGGCATGAGCGCATCAGCCGAGGCCATGGCAGCCTTCATGATCGCATTCCTTCCCGATGAAACCGGCAAAGCGGCACCCGGGATATCCGCACACGATGAATCCACGGCTGATATGGCCGCAGCAGATGTCTCCGCAGCCGAGTCCACAACCGCACTCCCGTCCGGTATCCTGCGTCCCGAAACCATCCGTGAAATGCTCTCAACGGCGTTCTCCCACGACCCGCGCATCAATGGCCTGGGTCTTGGTTTCATGCAGCTCGACTCCCACGGACAGCGCATTGTCGGCCACGGCGGGTCTACCCTGCTCTTCCACTCGGACCTGGTTCTCCTGCCTGATAAGCGGATGGGGGTCTTCGTCTCCTTCAACTCCGAAGAGGGCGCCTTCCCGGGCATGGGTGATTTTCGACTCGCACTGCTTGACCGGATCTTTCCCGAATGGATAATCGAACGGACCCGCTTCCCGGAGGAGCCTGCCCCCGGATGGGATGAGCGGGCGGCGGCGCTGGAAGGAAACTATCTGCTGATGCGACGGCCTTTTTCGACGTTCGACAAATTGCTTGGGGTAGGAATGAGCCGGATCAGTCTGAAAGCTCAGCCCGACCAGCCCGGCACTGTGACGATGGATTGGCTGCTCGGTACCGACCAGCTGAAGGAGATCGAACCGGGCTTGTTCCGCGATGTGGACGGGCATCGTGAAATGGTGCTCCGTGGCGATCCGCATCATGGCTATACGCATATCTTCATCAGCGACCTGCCCATGATTGCCGTCGAAAGAGAGTCAGGCCCTCTCAGCCTCTCCTTGCGCCTGATCCTGCTGGCGGTTTGCTACGCAATTTTCCTGACCGTTCCCTTTGCCGTGTTTTTCCGCTACCTGATGCAGGTCTTTTTTGGCACACCGGAGCCGTTACGCGGGGCGGAACTGTGGTACCGGCGCGCCGGTTTGGCTTTCGCTCTGCTTGCGCTGGCCTTTCCGGTGTTCCTGGTCATGGCCGCTGCTGACATTGCCGGCCATCTCGAGGCATCCGCCAAAACCATGATACGGCTAATACTGCTCATGCCCATGGTAAGCCTTCCCCTGGCGGCCGTTCTGGTCCACGGAAGCGTCCGCGCACTGCAAAACAGGCTGTGGAACCTGTCCGGCCGCATCCACTATGTACTGGTAACCCTCGCTGCGGTGCTCTTCCTGACACAACTCTGGTACTGGAACCTGATCGGATGGAAACTCTGATCTACCGGACCCGCAACAACACCATGGTTATATCGTCATGCGGAGGTTCGTCGCCGGTAAACTCGCGGATCCGGTCAAGGATCATCTCCAGTGCTGCTGATGCCGAGGGGGCTCTGGCCGATTCCGCCAGCGCCAGTTCCAGACGCTCCTCCCCGAAGAGCAGGCGGTCCCCGTTCCGGGCTTCGTTGATGCCGTCGGTGAAGAGTAGCATATGGTCGCCGGAAGCAAGTTCTAACGTCTTGCGGGCATAGTTCACCTCGGCCGTTACGCCCAGGGGCAGGCGTGGACCGTGCGAGCTGATCGTGACGATCCTGCCGGCGCGTAGCAGCAGCGGCGGCATCTGTCCGGCATTGGTGAAAGAAAACTGCTTCTTTCCCGGATCCAGAATGCCATAGAGCATCGCGGCAAACATTCGGCGATCGCTTTTGCGATACAGCGGACGGTTGATACGGATGAGCACCTCGGCGGAGTTGGTTCGATGGAAGGCCTCGACATGCAGCATGCCACTGACCATGACAGCGGTCATCGCCGCCTTCATCCCCTTGCCACTCACATCGGCCACGGCAATGGCCAGGGCGTTGTCTTCGCCATCGATGCGGATGTAGTCGTAATAGTCGCCACCGACCTCCGTTGCCGGAAGGCAGACCCCGGCAATATCGAACCCGGGCAGGTCGGGCGCCCCGGACGGCATGAGCCCCATCTGCATCTCCCGGGCAGTGTCAAGTTCGCTTTTCAATCGCTCTCGTTCCAGATGAATTTGATAACTCTCATTGAGATTCAGCCGCATAGTGTAATAGGAAACGGCGAATACTCCAATCACTGCTATGGCAACAAAAGATCCCAGCCAGTATATAATAGATTCCGACCACTGAAAGTCTGACGTATGGCCCGGAAACATCTGACCATGCAAGAATGAGGCAAACCACTCCAGATTGTAAAGCCCGATAATGAAACCGATGAAAGCGAAAAGGAGTCCACTCCCCTCCTGAATGAACCGGTTCGCAGATTTGACACGATCCCATAGTACCAGGCGAAAAACAACGATCAGAATCAGAATATGAGTAAAAACAAAATAACTATAGGCAAGCTGGAGCAGCAGGAATCGAAAACCGCTGGCGGTGACGTCTGGAACCGGGCGGTAATTGAGATACCAGTTGACCAGTGCCAGACCCGTAGCAATGAGAAACCAGATCAACAGTTCCTTTCCAATTGGAGTCTCTTTTTGAAAATTGTTATCAGGCATGGGCGGAAGTTAGTCAAAACCGGTCATATTAGCAGATAAATTCAAAGTACCCTGCATTGAAACTGTGATTGAGCGAATAACTTCCGGAGCACAAACCGCTTCTGACCGCGCTTCACTTGACGTGGCCATGGAACTCGGGGATTCGTCAAACACTCTCCTGAAACTGACAAACATGGCTTTCCAGAAAATTTCAGCTATCATGACTTCAACTTCAAAAGCGGATTGATCACTTTGGACAGCATGAACCGCAATGCCTTGCCACGATAGGAGATATCATTGAAATTCAGTACAACGTGCGTATCGGTTCCCGGGTGGTACATCAGATAGGCACCGATCACCCCGACACATCCCCAGCAGTTGAACTTTTCCGGCATCAGCAGTGGAACCGTACCAATTTTCCAGATGGAGTAACCGTAGCGGAATCCCGGATGGACAAATCCCATCGGAAGATTATCCTCCAGCATTCTGTCAAGCGTTTCCTTTTGGAGGATGCGATGTCCGGTGAGCGCCCTGAGAAATGTCAGGTGTTCTTCGGATGTGGCAACCACACCTCCTCCCGCATAATCGATCTGAAAAAAACCCTCGGCGGTGGTCGGATCAACGCCATCCAGATAATAGCGCGCAACGGGATAATCTGATGCTTCAGCCGGCCGGGAGTATCCCTGCATAAAAGCGTGTTTCATCCCCAGCGGATCGAAAATGTTGCGATGCAGCGCCCAGTAAAACGGCTCCCCTGTGACTTTTTCGACAATAAGGCCCAGCAAGTAGTAGTTGGTGTCGGTGTAGATGTGCCGGATACCGGGTCTGGCTTTGGGATGGAGCTTGTCCTTGCCCCAAATCACCGCCTCTCTTGGTGTGATTTTACGCGGTTCACGCATGATCTCCTTGATAAGCAGCCAGAAGACATCCGCCAGTCCGGATGACTGTTGCAGCAGGTGCCGGACTGTGATCTCCGCGGAATAATCCTTTTCCAGATGTACATGCAACCGATGCATCAGCTCTTCATCCAGATGATTGGCAATGGGATCATCGAATGACAGCTTCCCGTTTTCATGCAGAATTCCGATCACCGCAGCGGTGTACAGCTTGCCCACACTCGCCATGTAGTGTGGCTGCTGAGGATGGGCGGATTGACCATCTGTACTGCCCTCGGCAATATTCAATTGAATACCGTGCTTCCCGGTGTGAACCAGCAGATATGCGTTTTTTACCTTCTTGTCCTTGTTAACGGTTTTTCGGAATTGGGATTCGATCTTTGAAACTACGGATTCTTTATCCATTTGACAGGAAATTATTTATGATTCAAGTCAACACCCTATTTTTAAATTATATTGGCAAGGTAGGAATAATAAAGGAGAAGATTTCCGTCTGTATCCTATTACTATCCATAAGTAAACTACTATCGACTAAAGTCGATAGCTTTGTGATGTAGACTAAAGTCTACTTGTCTTCGATACGAAAATCTTCGTCTTTATCTTCCACATTTTGCTCTTCGATATACTTCATAAT
>SLKA01000131.1 GCA_007134845.1 Balneolales bacterium | reverse complement strand
GTTAAAATGCCTGTCCTAAACTGAAGTGAATCCCCCAGCGGGAAAACCAGTTTCCATGATCCTCACCTTCAAAGATATTGAGGTCTTCATCGGTCGGATTCATTTTTCGGGCGAGGTCGATACGCACCGGTCCGATCGGCGACTGATAGCGAAATCCACCCCCTACGCCAAACTGCAGGTCGTTCATGTTGAAATCCTCCGTCTCCTGCCAGACGGATCCGCCATCCAGAAAAAATGCAACTCCAAAATGTCGGATCAGCCAGTGCAGCTCCTGCCGCAGCTCGAGATTGAAGTGGTACAACGCCTTGCCGCCAACCGGCACATACTCTTTAAACCCGCCGTCCTCATCGGTTATTGCCCGTTTCGGACCAAGTTGCCGCCGCTGCCATCCCCGCACCGAGCTGGTGCCGCCGGCATAGAACCTGACGTTGGACGGCAGGGTCTGCAATCCGGTGAATGTCATGAGTCCCCCCTCGTTGCGAATGGCCAGCTGCGTACTACGGGTAATGTCAAAATACCGGCGTACATCAAGCATGTAGCGATTGTAGCGCAGTGAGCCGGATCCGAACAGGCCGGAAAACTCGGCATGGGGACGCAGTGCCCACCCCTGGTACTGCTCTACCTCCAGTTTGTTGTAATAGCCCGAAAATCTGAGCGCGGAGATATTGTACCGCTGCTCCTCCTCCGGCAGCGTGACATCGGAACTCAGGATAATCTCCCTGTTCCTGGTGAATTCGTAGGATGCGGTTGCCGCTGCCTCCCGGCTGATCTGGTAGATGAAGCTGTTGTTGATTCCGCCGCGCAGCAAAAGATAGCCCCGTTCATCCAGCCGTTGCCCGAATGGCGAAATGTTGATACGGCTTTTCGGGTTGAAAACATACGGAATGTGATAATCCAAATTGGCCCGCTGCTCCAGGAAGGAGGTGCGTGTGCTCACCGAGAAGGTGTGCGCATTGCCGAACGGATTACGGTGCAGCCACGACAGACTGAGCCGCACTGTTTCCTCGAGCCCGACCCCACCCTGAACCCTGACACTGCGCAGGGCATGCTCGCGGACCCTGATGTTAATATCCACTACTGAATCCGGCGGCTGCGGCGGCATGTTGACGGTAGCAAATCGGAAAAGCGGGTGCCCGAAAATTTGCTGCTGGGCATTGCGTAGCTTGCGCGAACTGAATTGGCCGCCTGTTTTAAGTTCGGACTGGCGCTTCACCAGCGACTCGGAGACGGTTTCGTTACCTTCAATATGAATCTCACCGAAATAGGACAGCAGTCCGGGCACCAGGGTGATGAGGATATCGGCGCTGCTTCCGGCCGTATCGACCTGCGCCGTGACATAGGCATCGGCATGGGCGAATCCGAGATTGCGCAGCGTGGACTGGAACAATCCCTCCACATCACTATGCTGTATAAGCTGATACCGGCTCTCCTCTTTCATGACCTGCCGGCGCATGGCTCTCTGGAACTCGCTCTGATCTTCCAGATATTCCAGCGCATCGGGAGCGGCATCGATTTCATAGCGGACACTGTCGATGATGGTCGGTGGTCCTTCATCTATTGTGAATATGATGCGGCGAACCCAGTCACGCCGTCCCTCTTTGACTTCGGATTGCACTCTGACATGCGGAAATCCCCTCCTCTGATAATATCGCTGAATGCGGATCTCATCCCGCCGGAGTTCGGTGGCGTCGAAGTCAAAACCCGATCTGTTCCAGAAGCGCAGTTTTCGAAAGAACGAGGGGGATTCATGCGCAATGATATTCCGCATGACCATCCCCGGGAACGTGTCGTTTCCTTCAAAATCGATGTACCACACGCGTTCCGGAGCTTCATCTTCAAACATGCCACGGGCGGTACTGCTTGCGGACATTGGTGCACCCGGAGCACGTCCCGCCGCAATTGGTGCAACTTGCGGCATCATTAACAATATGGTCAGCAGCAGAAATAATTTCTTACACATAGCATCCGGTTAACGGAATAACCGGCAGCCAATAAACTCCGGTTTGACGGTAGATTTCTTCAAGATAATATGTAACTGAGGATCCCTACAAGTAGTATTAACAAACTTTTTCGTGTTATGAGTTCAAAAACAGCTTTCTCTCGAATGGTGAAGAGCTGACTTGTGTTCTGATTTCAGATGTTCAGACCTCCCTCCATATGCCACTTCCTGTACAAATCAATGCATCCGGAATAGAATACAACAATCCATATGAATAAAAGAAAACACATTGTTATCGTCGGAGCGGGTTTTGGCGGACTGAAAGCTGCCCAAAAACTAAAAAACAATGATGTTGAAATCACATTGATCGACAAAACGAATCATCATCTGTTCCAGCCGCTATTGTACCAGGTTGCCACCGCTGCACTGGCTCCGGGCGATATTGCCACTCCGGCCAGAGCCATCTTCAAAAACGACGTCAACGTCCATGTGCTCATGGGGGAAGTGTCAAGGGTGGAGAAAACAGCGAAAACAGTTCATCTGGAAAATGAACAGGAGATCGCATATGACTACCTGATTCTGGCTCCCGGCACACGTCACTCTTATTTCAACAATGATGAGTGGGAGAAGCACGCACCGGGACTCAAAACACTCTCCGATGCCCTTAACATCAGGGAGAATATCCTGTTGTCATTCGAAAAAGCCGAACGCGAACCCGATCCTGAAAAACGTAAAAAGTACGAAACGTTTGTTGTAGTTGGCGGTGGTCCGACAGGTGTTGAACTGGCTGGTGCCCTTGCAGAAATATCCACGAAAACCATGCAGCAGGACTACGAAAATGTCGACACCAGTCTGGTTGAAATATTTCTTGTGGAAGGCCAGTCACACATTCTGAATACCTATCATAAATCGCTCAGGGATCGCGCACTTCAAACACTCGGTGAAATGGGGGTGAATGTGTTACTCAACAGCATGGTAAGCGGCATTGATGAGCGTGGAGTCGAAATACGGGTCAATGATGATCATTCGTCTCATGAGAGCAAGGAAGGGAGCGACTACCGGTTCATTGAAACCGAAAACGTCATCTGGGCAGCCGGCAATGCGGCCTCACCTTTGCTCCGGAGCCTGGAGGTGCCGCTTGAGAAAGACGGACGAATTGATGTGGAGACGGATCTAACCGTAACAGGTCATCCTGAAATATTTGTAATTGGCGATGCTGCCAAACATGTCAACAATGATGGACGGATGACACCGGCAGTGGCTCCCGCCGCCATTCAGCAGGGTGAACACGCCGCGAAAAATATCGTTGCTGCTCTACGCGGTGATAGTCACACTCCGTTTCGCTATTTCGACAAAGGCAACATGGCGACAATCGGCCGGGCTCGGGCTATTGCGGAAATCAGAAATCAGCGATTCAGCGGTTTTTTTGCCTGGATCCTGTGGTCCGTGGTGCACATCTTTTTTCTCATCGGTTTTCGCAACCGGTTCCGCGTAATGGCAGAGTGGTTGTGGTATTACATCACATTTCGCGGCGGATCCAGATTGATCACCCGCAGAAAAATGGAGGAAGTACTGCCCCCCCGGAAAAGTGCTCCGGAGCATGTACCGGAATCAGCCGGACAACTGGAATTGGATTCGGAAAGCAACAGGCAAGGCTGACCATTAAAGCTCAAGCCCTCACGAGTAGCCGGTAATTACGGCTATTGCTATTGCTATGACGGCCACGAGGTAGAACCAGAGCAGTCGTAAAGCCAGCCAGGCCGCCCAGGTGCTCCACGGAATTTTTGCCATTCCAAGCACGGCCATGGTCACGCCCGATGTCGGGATGATCATGTTGGTGATGCCGTCGCCCATCTGAAATACCAGGACTACGGTCTGACGCGTAATGCCCACCAGGTCACCCAGCGGGGCCATGATGGGTATCGTGAGTGCAGCCTGACCGCTTCCGCTCGGCACCACAAAATTGATCACCGTCTGGACGACCAGCATGATTTCAGCAGAAACGACAGGATGCCACCCGTCAATCGCATTGGAGAGGCTGAATAAAATGGTATCCACGATTTGTGCATCCGTGATCAGCAGCAGTATGGAACGCGAAAGGGCTATGATGACCACGGCCCCTAGCACATCCTTCATTCCATCTACAAACGCATTGGCCGCCACACTGCCGGACAGCCCGCCGATGGCTGCCGAAAGCACACCTATCACCAGAAACAGCGCCGCCATCTCGGTGATGTACCAGTCCAGATTTGTTGCGCCATAAATCAGCAGTCCGATACCGGCAGCAAACACAATCAGCACCAGCCTCTGGTTCCATGTGAATGGTTCGTCATTGGATTTGTCGGCGGTCAGCTCCTGTTCACGCGCACTGTCAATTTCATATACCGGCGATTTGGTCGGATCCTTGTAGATCTTTCGGGCATAGCTGCTCACAATCCAAATTGCCATGATGGTGGTCGCCAGCCATACCACGGCGCGGAACTCCCAGCCGGAGAGCAGCGGGATCTCTGCCAGGCCCTGCGCTATCCCCACCGTGAACGGATTCACAACAGCACCGGCGAAACCGGCGCTCGCACCGATAAACGGCACCGACACGCCGACAATCGAATCATATCCCAAAGCCAGCGCAAGCGGCACAAATAGCGGGATGAAGATGATCACCTCTTCCGCCATCCCGAAAATGCTGCCCATCAGCGAAAAGATGATAATAAATACCGGGATGAAGAACGGCCGAAGGAAGTCATTGCGGTTGAAGAGAATCGCCGCTTTCTGTATCCCCAGAGTGAACGCGCCGGTTTTCTGGATAATGGAAAAAGCCCCGGCCACAATGAACACGAACGTGATGATCAGGACGGCAAACGAGTCGGTAAACCCGTTGATGGGCGCCATAATAAGCTCGGTGAGTCCGGCCGGCTCCGAGTCGATCGGCTGATACGATCCGGGATCCACCACGATACGCCCATCCTCCTCTATCCGATCATAACTGCCGCCCGGTATGACCCATGTGAGCGCGGCAAAAAAGCACAGAAGTGACAGAATCAGTACGATCGTGTTAGGTGCTTTGAACCGGCTGAGCTTATCCTTGAAACCGTTTGCCATCGAAATAGTCTAAGTGTTAAAATGATGCGAACACGGGATGACATGAACGGGATGTCATGAACACGTGTCGGCCTGGATGCAGGTTTTGATATCCCGAAAGAATACATATTCCTGATGAAAGCTGAAAATAAGAATGAGACGCGTGAACCAACCATTCCTATATAAAAATATCTACATGATATTTCAAAACAGATAGTTGCGCATAAAATATTGTTTTGTTAAAATAGCTTTTGATCTGATACATAATTCTATTACCGGGGCAAGGAGGAGGTGTGTATCCCCGTCTGAATCCGGACAACCATTTCAATCTATGAAATGTCCATGACCGGGCATAGCCCCGGACTCACAGGAGCATGATTATCATTGTCATGGACATTCTATGTGACCTCTTAAATCAAAAAAAAATAAACACATGAAAAAAGTCGTCAAATACCCGCTGTATGTGCTGGGAATACTCGTATTGTTGCTGCTGGCCGCTTTCATCTGGCTGAACGTCTTCTTTCCGAATGTCGGTCCGCCGCCGGAAATGACCGTTGAAATTATCGATGCGAAGGTGGAACGCGG